>NZ_FRAQ01000011.1 GCF_900142385.1 Marinobacter antarcticus | reverse complement strand
CGATTCCGACTTCACGGAGTCGAGTTGCAGACTCCGATCCGGACTACGACGCGTTTTGTGAGATTAGCTCCCCCTCGCGGGTTTGCAGCCCTCTGTGCGCGCCATTGTAGCACGTGTGTAGCCCTGGCCGTAAGGGCCATGATGACCTGACGTCATCCCCACCTTCCTCCGGTTTGTCACCGGCAGTCTCCCTAGAGTTCTCAGCATTACCTGCTAGCAACTAGGGATAGGGGTTGCGCTCGTTACGGGACTTAACCCAACATCTCACGACACGAGCTGACGACGGCCATGCAGCACCTGTGTCAGAGTTCCCGAAGGCACCAATCCATCTCTGGAAAGTTCTCTGCATGTCAAGGCCAGGTAAGGTTCTTCGCGTTGCGTCGAATTAAACCACATGCTCCACCGCTTGTGCGGGCCCCCGTCAATTCATTTGAGTTTTAACCTTGCGGCCGTACTCCCCAGGCGGTCAACTTAGTGCGTTAGCTGCGCCACTAAGGATTCAAGATCCCCAACGGCTAGTTGACATCGTTTACGGCGTGGACTACCAGGGTATCTAATCCTGTTTGCTCCCCACGCTTTCGCACCTCAGTGTCAGTGTTGGTCCAGGTAGCCGCCTTCGCCACTGGTGTTCCTTCCTATATCTACGCATTTCACCGCTACACAGGAAATTCCACTACCCTCTACCACACTCTAGCCGAGCAGTTCGAAGTGCCGTTCCCAGGTTAAGCCCGGGGCTTTCACATCTCGCTTACTCAACCACCTACGCGCGCTTTACGCCCAGTAATTCCGATTAACGCTTGCACCCTCCGTATTACCGCGGCTGCTGGCACGGAGTTAGCCGGTGCTTCTTCTGTGAGTGACGTCAATCCTCCAGAGTATTAGTCTGAAAGCCTTCCTCCTCACTGAAAGTGCTTTACAACCCGAAAGCCTTCTTCACACACGCGGCATGGCTGGATCAGGGTTGCCCCCATTGTCCAATATTCCCCACTGCTGCCTCCCGTAGGAGTTCGGGCCGTGTCTCAGTCCCGATGTGGCTGATCATCCTCTCAGACCAGCTACGGATCGTTGCCTTGGTGAGCCTTTACCTCACCAACAAGCTAATCCGACTTAGGCTCATCCAATAGCGCAAGGTCCGAAGATCCCCTGCTTTCCCCAAAAGGGCGTATGCGGTATTAATCCGAGTTTCCCCGGGCTATCCCCCACTACTGGGCAGATTCCTAAGCATTACTCACCCGTCCGCCGCTCGACGCCTGGTAGCAAGCTACCATCGTTTCCGCTCGACTTGCATGTGTTAAGCCTGCCGCCAGCGTTCAATCTGAGCCATGATCAAACTCTTCAGTTTAAATCATACAAGATCCGAAGATCTCAATTCTTGCTCAAGACAAAACTCAATGTTCGACGAGTCGCTTGCCTTGGTATTTCTTGTCGAAATACTCCAGCCAGCGCCCACACGAATTACTTGGTTAATTTGTTAAAGAGCGTTTGAGCCGTGGCTCAATCAAGG
>NZ_FRAQ01000010.1 GCF_900142385.1 Marinobacter antarcticus | reverse complement strand
CTGGTAGGAGAAGGCTCTGGAAAGTGCCGCCATAGTGGGTGATAGCCCCGTATCCGAAACCTGAGTCTAGTGAAAACGAGTAGGACGGGACACGTGATATCCTGTCTGAACATGGGGGGACCATCCTCCAAGGCTAAATACTCCTGACTGACCGATAGTGAACCAGTACCGTGAGGGAAAGGCGAAAAGAACCCCTGTGAGGGGAGTGAAATAGATCCTGAAACCGTATGCGTACAAGCAGTCGGAGCAGACTTGTTCTGTGACGGCGTACCTTTTGTATAATGGGTCAGCGACTTATGTTCAGTGGCGAGGTTAACCGTATAGGGGAGCCGTAGGGAAACCGAGTCTGAATAGGGCGATTTAGTCGCTGGGCATAGACCCGAAACCGGGCGATCTATCCATGAGCAGGTTGAAGGTTGAGTAACATCAACTGGAGGACCGAACCCACTGTCGTTGAAAAGCCAGGGGATGACTTGTGGATCGGAGTGAAAGGCTAATCAAGCCCGGAGATAGCTGGTTCTCCCCGAAAGCTATTTAGGTAGCGCCTCGGACGAATACCACAGGGGGTAGAGCACTGTTTCGGCTAGGGGGTCATCCCGACTTACCAACCCGATGCAAACTCCGAATACCTGTGAGTACTATCCGGGAGACACACGGCGGGTGCTAACGTCCGTCGTGAAGAGGGAAACAACCCAGACCGCCAGCTAAGGTCCCCAAATTCCAGTTAAGTGGGAAACGATGTGGGAAGGCTCAGACAGCTAGGAGGTTGGCTTAGAAGCAGCCATCCTTTAAAGAAAGCGTAATAGCTCACTAGTCGAGTCGGCCTGCGCGGAAGATGTAACGGGGCTCAAACTGGATACCGAAGCTGCGGCTGCATACTTTGTATGCGGGGTAGGGGAGCGTTCTGTAAGCCTGCGAAGGTGAGTTGAGAAGCTTGCTGGAGGTATCAGAAGTGCGAATGCTGACATGAGTAACGACAATGGGAGTGAAAAACTCCCACGCCGGAAGACCAAGGTTTCCTGCGCAACGCTAATCGGCGCAGGGTGAGTCGGCCCCTAAGGTGAGACCGAAAGGTGTAATCGATGGGAAACGGATTAATATTTCCGTACCTTGGATAGCTGCGATGGAGAGACGGAGAAGGCTAGGTGAGCTGGGCGACGGTCGTCCCGGTTTAAGCGTGTAGGGAGTGGGTTTAGGCAAATCCGGATCCACAATTCTGAGACGCGACGACGAGCACCCTTAACGGGAGCGAAGTCATTGATGCCATGCTTCCAGGAAAATCTTCTAAGCTTCAGGCTATTTGAGACCGTACCCCAAACCGACACAGGTGGTCAGGTAGAGAATACCAAGGCGCTTGAGAGAACTCGGGTAAAGGAACTAGGCAAAATGGTGCCGTAACTTCGGGAGAAGGCACGCCGGTGGTATGTGACGCCCTTCGCGGGTTGAGCAGAAGCCGGTCGAAGATACCAGGCCCCTGCGACTGTTTATTAAAAACACAGCACTGTGCAAACTCGTAAGAGGACGTATACGGTGTGACGCCTGCCCGGTGCCGGAAGGTTAATTGATGGGGTTAGCGCTTGCGCGAAGCTCTTGATCGAAGCCCCGGTAAACGGCGGCCGTAACTATAACGGTCCTAAGGTAGCGAAATTCCTTGTCGGGTAAGTTCCGACCTGCACGAATGGCGTAACGATGGGGGCGCTGTCTCTACCCGAGACTCAGTGAAATTGAAATCGCCGTGAAGATGCGGTGTATCCGCGGCTAGACGGAAAGACCCCGTGAACCTTTACTATAGCTTCACAGTGAACTTTGAACATGTTTGTGTAGGATAGCTGGGAGGCTTTGAAGCGGCGACGCCAGTCGTCGTGGAGCCAACCTTGAAATACCAGCCTGGCATGTTTGAGGTTCTAACTCCGTCCCCTTATCGGGGATGAGGACATTGTGTGGTGGGTAGTTTGACTGGGGCGGTCTCCTCCTAAAGCGTAACGGAGGAGCACAAAGGTGGGCTAAGTACGGTCGGACATCGTACGGTTAGTGTAATGGCACAAGCCCGCTTAACTGCGAGACAGACACGTCGAGCAGGTACGAAAGTAGGTCATAGTGATCCGGTGGTTCTGTATGGAAGGGCCATCGCTCAACGGATAAAAGGTACTCCGGGGATAACAGGCTGATACCGCCCAAGAGTTCACATCGACGGCGGTGTTTGGCACCTCGATGT
>NZ_FRAQ01000009.1 GCF_900142385.1 Marinobacter antarcticus | reverse complement strand
CGCCGATGGTAGTGTGGCATTGCCCATGTGAGAGTAGGTCATCGTCAGACTCTTAATACCGAAAACCCCCAGCGGACTGCCGTTGGGGGTTTTTTCGTTTTGTCTTTTCATCTCTTCTGGTGTTTAATCCCCGCGTTACTCATTCTCCTGCCCGATGGTATTTTATGAAATCCAAAGCACTTGTATCGTTACTCAGTGATGGACAGGTTCATTCCGGAGAGCGTCTGGCCGGGGAGCTTGGCGTCAGTCGCACTGCAGTATGGAAGCAGGTGCATCGGGCGCTTGATGAGGGTTTCGAGATTGAGACCGTCAGAGGGCGGGGTTACAGGCTTGTTACGCCCGTGGACCTGCTTGATGCAGACATCATCCTGAGTGGGCTCGCTGAACCAGCTCGCAGTCGTATTTCCCTGTCCGTCCTGGATGAGGTGGATTCTACAAATACGGAGGTCCTCAGGCAGATATCGATGGGGGCGGCCGGCGTGCCGGTGGCTATCGCAGATAGTCAGACCATGGGGCGAGGCCGTCGTGGTCGGCCTTGGCGCAGTCCCCGGGGTGAGAATTTATACTTGAGTGCTGGCCTGACGTTCCATGGCGGGTTTTCCGTTCTTGATGGGCTTAGTCTTGTATTGGGCGTTGCTGTCGCTGAAACTCTCGAGGAGTTAGGTGTGCCCGGTGTACGCCTCAAGTGGCCCAATGATATCTTCCTGCCTGACGGAAAGCTCGGAGGGATTCTGGTCGAGCTTCAGGGGGAGTTGCAGGAAGGACTTGTCCGGGTTATCGCCGGTATCGGCATCAACGTCCATATGAGTCGCGCTGATGATGTTGATCAGCCTTGGTCTAGTCTCGCCGGCATCTCTTCGCAAACCGGCTGGTCACGGAACCGGATTGCATCTGCTCTCATCAGTGCATTGCTTGAGAGCGCCGAGATTTTCGCTGAAAAAGGGTTCAGCGCCTTTCAGGAGCTGTGGCAAGCCCGGGACTTGTTCAAGGGGCAACATCTCGTGGCTCAGGGGGGCGGTGTCATCGGCGTTGGTTGTGGTATCGATAAACAGGGAAACTATCTTGTCGAGGGAGAGTCAGGTGTGGTCCCCATTCGTGCGGGCGAAATAAGTTTGCGGGTCGCATTATGAGGCTGTTGGTCGATGCGGGTAATACCCGTTTTAAGTGGCGCTTGGAGCAGGAAGGTATCGTTATTGACGAGGGCTGGTCTGCGCTGGGCACGAATGCCCCGCTGGCGAGTATTGAAGGTTATCTGGGAGCAGTTTCCCGGGTTGGGGTTTCGGCGGTTATCCACGAAGATATTCGGCTGCGGCTTTCATCATACCTCGAGCAAAAGGTATCCGGCCCGGTGCATTTTTACTGGGCTGAAGCCCAGCGATTTGGCTTGCGAAACTCTTACATGGATCCGCGGACCATGGGAGCCGATCGCTGGCATGGGATGTATGGCGCGTGGAAGCGCTACAAGTGCGGATGTGCCGTCATAGATGCTGGTAGCGCGATTACTGTGGACTATGTTAATAATTCTGGGCAGCATCTCGGTGGGTATATCCTTCCTGGTCTGAAGATGATGTTAAAAAGCCTGAAAAATGACGCGGCCCGAATTGCATTTGAGGAGGGTGAGGTGTCGAAGGCGGAACCAGGAATTAATACCGCAGAGTGTGTAAATCAAGGGTTGTCCTGGTTGTCTCGGGCAATGATTGAACGGGTCAGCAAGGATGTGTCTGAGTTGAATTTGTCTCAGACTCTGGTAACCGGAGGAGATGCGGGACGACTGTTTGCACTGGGAATGAAGGGGGCTCATCACCCCTCACTGGTACTGGATGGCCTTGGGTATATCGATAGTGAGGCGTTTGGATAATGAAATTTTTTGCGCTTGCTCTGCTGGTCCTGAATGCCGCACTTTGGTACGCCGCTAGCAAGTCGCCTGAATCCCAGCTGTCCAATAACGTGGTGACCGGGACCCTGCCGAGGGTAGGGAGTCTAAAGTTTTCGGATTTGCGCGACGTTAGTTCTGTCGAGCCAGCAGGTTCTGCAAATGTCATCGGCTCGGGCGAGCCACTGGCGCAAAGCTGCGTGACGGTTGGCTGGTTCGATACCCGCGCTGCGGCCGAAACGCTGGCTGATGAGGTTATTGCCATTCGGTCTCAGGGGTATCGAGTGCAACAAAGAGAGCGGGAGTTTCCGCCGCTGCATTGGGTTATTATTCCTCCCCAGCCGGAGCAGGTTGCTCTGGAACAGTTGAGAAATCTTCGGAAACAAGGCGTCGACTCTTACCTGGTCACGCAGGGCGAAAACCGTAATGCCATTTCACTCGGGTTGTTTGAGTCTCTCGAGGCCGCAATCTCCGTTCTCGAAGAAAAAAAACATCAGAATCTCAATGCGGTACTGGTCAACTTCCCCCGAAATCAGCTAAGCTACGCGCTGTCTTTTGAGGCGAGGCCGGAGCTTGTTGAAAAGCGGGTTCGAGCGGCAGAAGCGGATTATGGCAATAATTTCGATTTCATCGAAATCAACGCTTGTGAGGGTGTTGCAACGCCAGCCAAAACTCCGTAGTATACCGCCCTCGCTTAAGAGGCGATTGTGAGCTGGCGTAGCTCAGTTGGTAGAGCAGCTGACTTGTAATCAGCAGGTCGGGGGTTCGATTCCGTCCGCCAGCTCCACTTTTTTGTTGTGACAGGTGCGTAATGCTGCACCTGACTCGGAGGGGTTCCCGAGTGGCCAAAGGGATCAGACTGTAAATCTGACGCGAAAGCTTCGCAGGTTCGAATCCTGCCCCCTCCACCACTTAATTGCTCGCGGGCATCGTATAGTGGCTATTACCTCAGCCTTCCAAGCTGATGACGCGGGTTCGATTCCCGCTGCCCGCTCCAATTTTACTTGTAATGCTCATGTAGCTCAGTCGGTAGAGCACATCCTTGGTAAGGATGAGGTCACCGGTTCAACTCCGGTCATGAGCTCCACTACTTATCCGGTCAGCGTTACGATCCAGGTTGATCAGGGAGATTGGTCGAATGTCTAAGTCTAAGTTTGAACGTAAAAAGCCGCACCTGAACGTGGGCACTATTGGTCACGTAGACCATGGTAAGACGACTCTGACCGCTGCTCTGACTCGTGTTTGTCACGAAGT
>NZ_FRAQ01000008.1 GCF_900142385.1 Marinobacter antarcticus | reverse complement strand
TACCGACTAATTGGGGACGTTGTACCGACTAATTGGGGACGTTTCAAAAATATAAAATCGTGCTCCAGCCCTTGGTACAGGCCGGTTTCAGAGATCACCGGAAAAACCGTACTAGTATTTACTAATAAATACTATCGGACAGACCCCTTGAGAGGGCCTGCCCTGGTAATGAGAGGGCTATACGCAAAGTCGAAAGCCACTTCAGAAGCACACAAACCCCACAAACCGACCATTGTTTTTCCTACCGCCCAGTTGCCGCAGGTAACATCCTTGATAGAAAAAACCACGGCTTGATTCAACTCCTGATATACTGTTACTATGAAGTTAAGTATGTTAAGCCAGCCTACCCGGTAGCTACCCCTTTGGGGCATCTACCGGGGCTGGTCAAAGGAGCTTTGCTCCCTTGAATCCCACAACCCACTTCGTGGGTCCCGAGCCGGATAAACCGGCTTAAAGATGACGCGACAAGTCGCGCATTTACCCGCTACGCGGATTGGGCAGTAGGAAAAAGAGTGGTCGGATGAAACGTGACAAATGGGTGCATGTGAAAGTTTCGGAGTCTGAAAAAGGCTCCTGGCATCGTATGGCTGAATTATCCGGCCTGACTCTTGCCGACTTGATTCGTCAGCACATGAGTGCTGCCAAATTGGTCTATCGAGAACCAGTTAAGAAGCGACGTGTGAAGCGTGTCGATCCTGCCCTTATTCGAGAATTGTCGAAAATCGGTAACAACCTGAATCAGGTCTCGCGCTGGGCAAACACCTATAAATCCGACGCTGAGGCGATGGCTGTAATTCGTGCTTTGTTAGCTGTTGAGCGTCAGCTCGCAGATATTCCTACCCAACCTGGAAGACGTGACCAGGAGGAAGATCCGGATGCACATTAAATTCTTTGATAAAGGCACTGGTGGTGGGCGCGGTCCAACCGAATATTTAACCAGTGAGTACGTGCGCCAGAGCGATTCAAGAGGCCGACCTTTACGCGATGACCGGGGAAATGTCGTTTTTCGTCGTCGTGATCCTGCACCTGAAGTGCTGCGGGGTAGTCCTGAAGCCACTCGGAGACTGATAGACAGCATCGACAATCGGCACAAGTACACGTCCGGCGTTGTCGCTTTTCACGTTGATGATGCTCCTACTGAAAAGCAGCAGCGGGAGATGATGGACGATTTCGAAGGTTTGGCTTTTTCTGGCCTTGAGCCAGATCAGTACGACATTTTGTGGGTTCGCCATACCCACGAAGGAAACACCGAGCTGCATATGGTGGTTCCGAGAGTGGAACTATCGACTGGAAAAGCGTTGAACGTGGCTCCGCCTGGTCATTCGAAATATTACGACGCCCTACGGGATTCCTGGAATTACGAAAATTCTTGGGCGCGTCCCGATGATCCTGTTCGATCTCGCCTAGTGAATACACCACCGACTTATGACAAGCCGATTCTGCAAAGCCAAGCAAAAGCCCGTGAGGAAATCACGGAATGGCTTAGAAACCGGGTTGCTGACGGTTTAGTAAATGATAGATCCGGGGTTGTTGCCAGTCTTGAAGAGCTGGGCGAAGTCACTCGCCAGGGGAAAGATTATGTGTCGGTTAAACCAACGGGGTTTAACAAGGCAGTTAGATTAAAAGGTGCAATATATGCAGAAGAATTCGATGGAAGCGCTCTCAGAAACCTTGTCGCAGAAGCGTCAACAGGACCTGGAGAAAGTAGAACAACTGAGCTTGAGTCAGCTCAAAAAGCTCGTGCAGAGCTTACGGGATGGATTGAGCGACGAACTGACTATCACAAAGAGAGATACCAGCGCTCAGATCAAACAAGTGGTGGACCTGATCGAGAGCCTGGAAACGCAGGTGTCGCAGTCGAGCGCGACAACCAGGAAGAAGCTCAAAAACGACCTAACGGAAATAGAGAAGGCATCCAGCAGGAACAAAACCGCAGCACTGAACAGCCTGAAATGGGGCCTGCTGAAGTACAGCCTGCCAGCCTTGATGATCTTAGTAACCATCTTAGGCGGGAGTTGGGCAGCGATGCATTTAATGTCGCAGGAGCTTATGGAGACAAAGCAGGAGATCCGTTCAGCCCAGCAAACTTTAAAGAAGCTTCCCGCAGCAGTTCAGTACTTAGAGCAGTCGGGCGATCAATATCTTTTGCTGGAGACCGAACCAGATCTTTACCAGGCGAAATCTGGGAGCTGGGTAATCAAATTAAACAAACCCTGAGGGCAGGCTATGACAGAGTTAGAGCAGAGATTAATGGATATGTTGAGGCTGTCACAGCAGGAATCACAAGAGCGCGAGCAGCGTTTGATGACGCAGGTGAACAGCTTGCAGGAGCAAGTCGCTACCTCAGCACAGCAAGTGATGAGGTTGGCAGGGCAGCAGAAAATTCTGATAGAGCGTTACGAAGAAGTAGCGGATCTTTTGAAAGAGGAATTGGAGCGGTGAGGCAGCATAGGGGCGATGAGCTGGAACGTTTTAAACGTGAGATCAGCTTGCCGGAATACGCAGCGAGTGAGGGTTATGACTTGATCAGTAACGAATCCAGTCGCAACAGCTTCGTGATGCAGCGCGAAAGCGATAACGACAAGATTATTGTTGCCACTGGTCAGGACGGCCACGGTATCTATTTTTCAGTTCGTGACAACGCCGACAACGGTTCAATTATTGATTTTGTGCAGCGCCGAAAAGGTTTGAATCTTGGCCAGGTCCGAAAGGAGCTGAGGCCCTGGATCGGCCAGTCAGCTCCGATCAATCACAAGATCAAGAAACCAGTGCGAAGCACAGCTGACCGGCAGAAAGTGTTGCAAGTTATTGGCCGCAGTCAGCCTGCTGGTACGCATGAATACCTGGTCAGCCGTGGCATTCATTCCGAAACCCTTGCTGATCCCCGTTTCTCTAGTGTTATTCGCCGCGATCAGCGCGGTAACGCCCTGTTCCTGCATTATGACCGTGAGGGCCTGAGTGGCTATGAAATCAAGAATTACGAAGGTTTTACTGGCTTCGCGTCCGGTGGAAAGAAGTCGATTTGGTACTCAACGAACACTGGCAAGTCTGATCGACTGATAATCACTGAAACCGCAATTGATGCTTTGAGCCATGCTGAGGCCGTAGGCACATCTAAAGACGCTTATGTGAGCTTTGCAGGCAGCATGAGCCCTGATCAGTTGGATGTTCTGAAAGCGGTTTTGAGCAATGCTCACGAAGCCGGACAAACGCTGGTGATCGCGGTGGATAACGATAAATCCGGGTGTGATTTTGAAGCACAGCTTAGAGACTTGGCACCCGAAGGCATGACTATCGAGCGTGACGCTCCGAGGCTCGGTAATGACTGGAATGACACTCTGAAAGGTTACATCGAGAACCCAAAAAAATGGGCGACTGAGTGCCGTACCAGAGGTATTGACTGGCCTCGTCATGGCGGAAGTGGGGGTGGTGGAACGAAGTTGGAACCAGGGCCTGCGCCTAGATAAGAGATAACAAAAATTATAAAAGAGGGCTTCGGCCCTTTTTTTGTATTAGTTGTTGTATTATGTTGTATTTAGTATTATACTATCTACATACATTACATACAAAAAGGATTATCACTATGGCACTTACAACTGAAACCATTCATCAAGCTGCTGATCGTATTGCTGAGCGGGGCGAAAAACCTACTCAAGCCAAAGTCCGCACCGAATTGGGCGGTGGTTCTTTCACAACTATTTCAGAAGCGATGAAGATCTGGAATGAGAAACGATCAGAAGAGCATGAGCTTGCTGAAGTGCAAGTGCCGGAAGTTATTACTGAACGCCTGGAACAGCTCCAGGGCGCAATCTGGAATGCTGCCATCAATGAAGCTGAACGCCGCTTATCCACTGAACGTGAAGCTTTGAAGGTTGCTCGTGAACAGTCTGAATCCGAACTGGCTGAAGCCCAGGAAGCGGTCGAACTTCTAGAATCTGAGCAGGAAGATCTGAAGAAACAAGTTTCTGACTCTTCTGAAGAACTTCAAAAAGTCCAAGCAGAACTGGTTAATTATAAAGACCGCCTGATGAATCTTCGGTCAGATACGTCTGAGGCACTTTCGAAAAAGACAGCAGAAATTGAGTCTCTAAAAGCAACTGTTACCGAGTTGCGCAAGTCCTTGGAGAAGTCCGAGAAGCGCTCAGAGTCGCTTGAATCCAAGCTTGAGCAGAATCAAAAGGAACACCAGGAAGAAACCAAAATGATTCGGAAGGATCACAAAAGCGAGACTGATACGATCCAAGGGAATCACCGTGAAGCCCTTGCCGCCGAAACCAAAAAAGTCGAATCCCTGGAGAGCCGGAATAATAAACTGGCAACGGCTAAAGAGCACTCAGAAGCTCGATTAGAAGCCGCTCAAACTGAAATTGAGCAGCATCGGTCAGCTACGGCCAAGATGCGCGAAAAGCTGGAATTGACCCAACAGGAAGCCGCTGAACTACGCGGTGAAGTAAAGGCACTCAATAGCCAAAAGAGAAGGAATAAAGGTGATGTCTGAACGCATTTTTGAATGCCTAGGATGCAATCTGAAATTCAGCGAATTATTCTGAAGGTTTTCGGGAAACGCCCTGTGCTGACCCGCATGCAGGGCATTGTGGGGGCTGGAGGCCAGATACCTCTGCCTATCCGATTAGCCGATCTTTAAAACAATGCTTCCTGCTTAACGGTTTTTTTGTCTGCTTTTTTTTCACAGTTGCTATTTTTAATTCGGCCGGAGGCATTAACCCAGTGCTCCTTGCTAGATTCGAACCCTATAAACTGACGATTGAGAGATAGGGCGGCTGCGGCAGTGGTTCCGCTCCCCATAAACGGATCAAGAACCACCTGCCCCTCCCTCGTACTTAACTTTATAAGATATTTAATCAAATCAATTGGCTTTTGAGCTTCATGTAATCGATCTTCACTTTTTTTAAAAGCAAATTCCAAAAGGTTTGTAGGGCTTGCATTGTTAATATTGCACTCTGCAATATTCATTGCCCCAACTTCATGATTTAATATGTTATCTGTTATTGTGCCACCAATGGTATACGGTTTCACAAACCAAGCTATCGGCTCCCAAATTGGCGCAAGATTACCAAGCCTCCAACCTTCCCACTTTTCTGCTTCTTCGGTTAAACCTCGACGCTCCATGACGATACTAACGCGTTGGGCTCTATGGTGCGCCGACCCTTTCTTCCAAGCTAATGTATCTTTTAATAGAAAACCAGAATCTTCAAATGCGTTTATAACTCTATGAATCGTCCTTCGTGCTCCGAATATAAACGCAAAAGAGCCAGGTTTCATTTTCTCATAAACCAAACTAGACCATTTACGGCACCATTCCTGATATTCCAAGCCAATATTTCTATCTGCCTGTGACCAGCCGTTAATTGGCTTCCCTCTACGTTTAAATCCTGACTTTCCATGCTGGGCAGGGGAGCTTCCAAGAAGCGCAGAATTTGTATTGCCATGAAGAACATCCCAGTCGTCTAGACTAATACCATACGGAATATCAGAGAGGAGAAGATGAACGCTCTCGTTATCCAGGCTTGGAATGTAATCGACACAATCGCCCAGAGTTATCTTATTAAGGAAATCTTCACTCATTTCTTACACCATTCCAAATAGGCCATTGTCGCACACTGACTTTACCGCTTTGATTTTGCTGCCTATTTTGCTAGACTTTAGAATTTCTGAGATAGCCTGCTCCTTAGACATTTTCATGAGCCTTTCGCGCTCTGACGCTAAAAAGTGCAGAGATTCTTCTCTGGATATATTAACTGATTCAGAAGAAGCTATTTTTTCTTCTCGCCACAGATCTCTGATTTTTTTGTCAAAACCAAGCATTGTTCTATTCAAACATTGCCAATAGGCTGGTGCATCTTTCGATGGATTCATAGACTCAACACTTATAAATAACTCCTTGAGTAGTTCAATTGCTTTTGACTTAGAGACCAGCTCCGCGTACTGAACAAGCACTGCAAGATGCGAATACGTCCCTACGCAAACTGATCGTGTTGCAGCCTGATGATAGATCTGACTACTTCGTGATGGAAGCTGGTAAACAGGACAAACGACAATAGCGTAGGGTTTTCCATGTTTCCAGCCATCCATAGCTTGCACTTTAAAGTCCTTTTGGTTTTTTGCTGTTCGACTCAACCTGAATGCTTTTGCATCTGCGACAAAGCTATAGTCTTCTGCGACACATTCCACGTCTGCCACATCAGCTCTGGTCTTTAGAACCAGGCTCTGCAAACCCATCGCGGAAAATGCTTCGTGGATTACCACGTCTGTATATTTGGAGTAGAGCTTTTCTTCACTTGTATCGTGCCCGTAGCTTTCGGGAATTGCCCCGCATAATCTCAGGTGGCCTAACACTGCGGTTATCCCGGTCTTTTCAATTTCAACGTTAATCTCATTTTCTACCTTATCTGCGTCCACACCAAAATTACCGCTAAGTCGACTTATTTCGTCGATCCAATAGTTTCTCTGATCAATTTGATCTTGCGTAATAACGTCGTATTTCATTTAACTTCTCATTTTATAGGTTCGTTCCGAGTAGGCGTTCCGATCATACAAAAACGCCAACAACATGCGCGGCTACAGAATGGAGGCGAAGCCGCAATGTAACAGCCGTCGCCGTGCCTGTGATTGTTAAGCCTGCGGACACTCGGGCAAGCTGAGGAGGTTATTTGGCCTCCGAACCCAGCCAGCCGCTCACCTGTTGCGCAGCAGAAAAATGATTCTGAGAACTAAAGACCGTCATTATCAAAGGCGGTACTTTTTGGCTCTTTCGATTCTGCTGCATTTAACCAGTTCTCAAGTGCTTCAATGACAATAGAACCGTTTGACCGGTCATGGATCAAAGCTGCAAATTTTAGGCGATCACGTAGCTCTTTTGGAACCCGAGAATTTAGCATGACCAGGTTATCTCTGGGTTTTGCTTTATGCTCACTAGCTCGATCTTCTGCACCTTTCACAAAATCATCATTCAGATCAAAATTTGGTTTTGTCATAAGTCCTACTCCGTATTTTCTTTACGGAGCAATGATTTCAAAACACGCTCCATTTCATCGATAGCTTTTTGGTCAGTTTTATCATCGAAAACTGTTCCACCTTGGTATTGAGTGTCGTCGTAACTGACTCTCTCAACGATCGGATATGGGCAAACTCCCAGCCCCAGCGACTCAACCACCTTTTTCGCTCCTTCGATCCTGGTCCAAAAATTTGGTAGCGCCCTAGTCATATTGAAAACCACCCGAGCAAGGAGCTGACTCTGTCCCTCACTCTCTCGCTTTTCATTGGCAGTATGGACAAGAGTCGAAACGTGCTTGAGTGTTTCGAGATCTCTCCGTGCCACCTTTGACGGGATTATTAACCTATGCGCGATCATCATACCGCTCCTTAGAGCCACGGAATCAGCGCCGCCACAATCGACTACGATATGGCCGTATGACGCTGCCAGGTCTTTTATCCCTGGCCTTATATCGCCTGTCATCTTGGTTGTTTCTACCCTCAGCGAATCAGGCTTATATTTATTCCGAGCTTGCGCCCAGGCCCAAGATGTCGCTTGTGGGTCTGCATCAATTAATATTGTTGGCTTTCCTGTCATGGAAAGCCTTACGGCTACATGCGCAGCTATCGTACTTTTGCCTACGCCTCCCTTCTCACTGCCAACCAAAACGATCATGATTCCACCTTTCTATCATTCTTTAAAAC
Organism: Marinobacter antarcticus; assembly: GCF_900142385.1. Lineage (NCBI taxonomy): Bacteria > Pseudomonadati > Pseudomonadota > Gammaproteobacteria > Pseudomonadales > Marinobacteraceae > Marinobacter > Marinobacter antarcticus. The sequence goes on along the minus strand of NZ_FRAQ01000008.1, from coordinate 2,008 downwards.
AATAATACTTGCTTTAATGCTTTAATGATAGCAAAATAACATGAAAGAAATAAAGGATGTAATCAATGCCGATCAAAATACTCGACGCATTTACACAAGAGCCACCTGAACTCGATTTTATCTGGCCTGGCTTTTTAACCGGCACCGTCGGTGCCCTGGTTGCGCCAGGTGCGACTGGTAAAAGCTATTGGGCATTAGAGGCGGCTATGGCCGTGGCCTGCACTGTTGCCGGTGGAGATCTGGTTAAACTCAATCCAGTTAAAACAGGGCCGGTGGTTTATTTCGCTGGAGAAGATCCTGAACCTGCATTGGTTCGCCGTGTTCACAGTATCGGAAAGCATCTTAATCAGGACGCAAGACAAGCCATCAGTGACAATCTGATCCTTGAGCCCATTATGGGGAAGCGACTCAATGTGATGGATCAACGGCATTTGGATCGACTCATTGAGTATTGCTCTGGCGCACGACTCATCGTGCTGGATACACTCTCGCGCATCCACCAACTCGACGAAAATTCAAACGGCGACATGGCACGACTCGTCGGTATGCTGGAGCACGTTGCAGCACGCACAGGAGCTTCAGTGCTATATCTACACCACGTCAGCAAAGGAAGTGCTAAAGATGGGCAGGGCGACCAACAACAAGCAGCTCGGGGCGCTTCTGCACTGATCGACAACGCGAGATGGTGCGGATTTGTTGCGAAAATGACCGAGCAAGAGTCTGAAAAACTGTCTAATCGATCTGGAGACAAAGCCCCAATTGGCAACGACCGGCGCGGTTTTTTCGTCCGCTTTGGCGTTTCCAAGCAGAATTACGATGCCACTCCCCTCGATCAGTGGTATGAACGACGAGAAGGTGGCGTACTGGCTCCTGTAGAGCTTGTAGAAGCGAAAAGCCGCCGAACTAGGGGGAAGGCTAAGGGTGAGTTCAATGACTGATAAAGCCCTTTCAAAAAAGCGTAGTAGCTCGATTACTCATGCGAAGCATGACCCAGCTACTGCACTGGCCTCTCTTTTCAGACCCAAAACCCCAGGACCTCGCCCTGGCGGACTCAAAATAGATGCTGAATTTGATGGGATGGAAATCAGCTTTTTAGTTTGGAGAGCCCTCGATACTCGCGATCAGTCGGTATTACTTGCAGCGATTGGCATGGCCGGGATGGACAACCAAGAATTGCATGCAGATGTAACTGGTGATCGTGGCCAGCAACTCTGGCTCGATCTAGACCCGCAAGAACATGCAGTTTTTGATCGAGCTGTGGTTTTAACCACCTCTCGTTACTCTCTGATTCAGGCCGCTGGCCTCGATGATAAGGGTCAAAATTACGGCATGCTTGAGGACTGCTTGGAACGCCTATCGATGGTTGGATCACGGGCGAAAAAACAGGGCTATGAATGGTCGATGAATTTACTTTCTTGGGCATCTGCGCCAGATGGAAAAATAAACATTGCACTTAATGGGCGATTCGCCAAAGCACTCGGTGGTCAGTATGTCCACGTTTCACTTGATGAACGCCGTAGACTCCACGCTGAAGCCGCACAGTTGGCCCATGCTTGGCTTTCTGCTTGGTGCAAGCCAGGCAATACCCAAAGCATGTCACTAGATAAATTGGCCGAAAAGGTCTGGGGAACCCCTAGCAAAAATCCCTCAACGACACGTAGTCGGCGGGATCGCATAAACAAAGGGCTCTCAGAGATCACCGAACTACACGGCTGGAACATCAAAGTAGAGGGCCGAGGCCAGAAAGCTAAAGCTACTGTTCGGAGATCCCGGATTATTAACCACTGAAATTATAAAAAAAGGGATCGTTTATGATACGAGAAATCCCTAAAGCGTTGATTTTAATGAGGCTGACTACCGACTAATCGGGGACGTTTTATAAGCAAAAAACCCCCGTTTGTCAGATTTTTTATCGTTATCAGGCAGATATATACCAGTAAGATGCTGAAATCTGACAGAAATCATTACCGACTAATTGGGGACGTTGTACCGACTAATTGGGGACGTT
>NZ_FRAQ01000007.1 GCF_900142385.1 Marinobacter antarcticus | reverse complement strand
AACGTGAAGATGGTAGTAACGCTGATTGCTCCGATTGCCATGGAAGATGGTCTACGCTTCGCGATTCGCGAAGGTGGGCGTACCGTTGGTGCCGGCGTAGTCGCAAAGATCATCGAGTAAAGTGCTCGATTGAAAGTGCACTGAGTAGTTTCGGTGCAGGCCAGTAGCTCAATTGGCAGAGCAGCGGTCTCCAAAACCGCAGGTTGGGGGTTCGATTCCCTCCTGGCCTGCCATTTTTTTAACATCCGGATACATAAGTTGATTCCCATGGAGTCAAAAGCCGTTCAGTCAAACAGTCGTTTCGACGTAGTGAAGTGGTTGGTTGTTTTTGTGCTGATTGCCGTTGGTGTAGTGGGTAATCAGTATTTCAGCGCCGAATCTTTGCTGTATCGGGTTCTGGCTCTAGTTGGTCTTGCTATCGTTGCGGCTTTGGTCGCTTTGCAGACCACGCGTGGGCGGCGTTTTGCGACGTTGCTTAAAGAGGCGCGCGTAGAGATCCGGAAAGTGGTGTGGCCCACCAGGCCAGAGCTGGTTCAGACTACAGTTATCGTTGTGGTTTTTGTTCTGGTTGTGTCTTTGTTGTTGTGGGGTATGGATTCGATAATCAGTTTGCTGGTTGCCGGTTTTATCGGCTAACAGGAGTGGGCAATGGCTAAGCGCTGGTACGTGGTTCATGCGTATTCTGGCTACGAAAAGCACGTAATGCGCACTCTAGCTGAGCGCATCGCGCTTGAGGGTATGGAAGACAGGTTCGGTGAAATTCTTGTTCCGACCGAAGAAGTTGTCGAGATGCGTGACGGGAAAAAACGCAAGAGTGAGCGGAAGTTTTATCCCGGATACGTACTTGTCCAAATGGAAATGGATGACGGCACCTGGCACCTTGTGAAGAACACCCCGCGAGTGCTTGGATTTATTGGCGGGACCAAAGACAAGCCTGCTCCGATCACTGAGCGTGAAGCAGAGGCTATCTTGCGTCGGTTGGAAAGTGGCGTTGACAAGCCCAAGCCTAAAACCCTGTTTGAGCCGGGAGAAGTTGTTCGTGTTGTTGAGGGTCCGTTTGCGGATTTCAACGGCGTGGTAGAGCAAGTCGACTACGACAAGAGTCGAGTCAAGGTTGCCGTTCTGATTTTCGGTCGTTCGACTCCAGTAGAGCTGGAGTTTGGTCAGGTCGAAAAAGACTGACCGGCACCTTTTAACCGGAAGGCTCGCGCGCTCAGGTGCCGCGGGCTTTTTGTGTCTGCAGAGGGGAGCCGCAAGGCGTTTGAACCCATAGGAGTATTAAGATGGCTAAAAAGATAGAAGCATACATCAAGCTTCAGGTTGCTGCCGGTAAGGCCAACCCGAGCCCCCCTGTTGGTCCTGCTCTGGGTCAGCGTGGCGTTAACATCATGGAGTTCTGTAAGGCGTTTAATGCCCAGACCCAGGATATGGAAGCCGGTCTGCCGATTCCAACTGTTATCACAGTTTACAGTGATCGCAGCTTTACATTTATTACCAAAACTCCGCCAGCCCCCGTTCTGCTTAAGAAAGCTGCTGGTGTGAAGAGTGGTTCTGGTCGGCCGAACACCGAAAAAGTAGGCAAGGTGACTCGCGAGCAGCTCGAAGAAATTGCTAAAACTAAAGAGCCGGATCTGACTGCTGCCGATATGGATGCGGCGGTTCGTACCATTGCTGGAACTGCCCGCAGCATGGGCCTGACCGTGGAGGGTGTGTAACATGTCGAAACTGAGCAAGCGTCAGAAGCTTATTCTTGAAAAGACAGACTCTACCCGCTCTTACTCTGTTGATGAGGCGGTGTCACTGCTGGCCGAGTTGGGCCAGAGTGTGAAGTTCATGGAGTCGTTGGATGTCGCGATCAACTTGGGTGTTGATGCACGTAAATCCGACCAGGTTGTGCGTAGCAGCACTGTCCTGCCGAACGGCACGGGCAAGACAGTTCGTGTTGCAGTATTTACCCAGGGTGCAAATGCTGAGAAAGCGACTGCAGCCGGTGCTGACATTGTTGGTATGGATGATCTCGCTGACGAGGTCAAAAAAGGTAACATGGACTTCGACGTGGTGATTGCCACTCCGGATGCCATGCGCGTTGTCGGCCAGCTGGGTCAGATCCTTGGGCCTCGCGGACTTATGCCGAACCCTAAAGTCGGTACGGTAACTCCAGACGTTGAAACAGCGGTTAGAAATGCCAAGGCTGGTCAGGTGCGTTACCGCACTGACAAGAACGGTATTATCCATTCTCCGCTGGGTAAGGTTGAATTCTCTGCACAGAACATCAAAGAAAACCTTGAAGCTCTGATTGCAGATCTGAAAAAGGCCAGGCCATCGTCGGCGAAAGGCGTGTATCTGAAAAAGATCACGATTTCTTCGACTATGGGTCCTGGCCTGACTATCGATCAGAGCGGTCTGGATATCTGATCTTTTGATCGGTAGTTGCTTTGTAGTCTGGGCGGAAGCCAAGGCTGTCAAAGACCGCAGGCCCCCGAAGTCCTTGGACTATAAGGGTTAAAGCAACGCCTGCGCAGACGGTGTGAAGACGTTCTCTCTGAACCCAAACACCGTTAAGGCGCCCGTAGGAAGCAGATTGTAGTCGCTTCCAGGGTAATGATGGGTTTGCCGGGAATACCCCCGGCGAAATCGAGGAGAAATCCAGTGGCAATTAGACTCGAAGACAAGAAAGCGATCGTCGCTGAAGTCAACGAGACTGCCGGTGGTGCTCTGTCTGTTGTTCTGGCTGACTACCGTGGTGTTACCTCTGGTGATATGACGGCTCTGCGTGCCAAAGCTCGTGCTGAAAATGTGCATCTTCAGGTTGTTCGTAACAATCTGGCCAAGATTGCCATTCGCGGTACCGAGTTTGAGTGCATCGAAGAGGCCTTGGTCGGCCCGACTATTCTGGCCTTCTCAATGGAAGATCCTGGCGCCGCTGCGCGTCTGCTTAAGGATTTTGCCAAAGCGAAAGAAGCGTTCGAAATCAAAGGTCTCGCCGTTGGCGGAGTTTTGATGAGCGCAGACCAGATTGACCGCCTTGCCAAGCTACCAACGCGTCACGAAGCGTTGACCATGCTGGCCGCGGTTACACAGGCACCAATCACCAAGCTTGCACGTACTTTGAACGAAGTTCCGACCAAAGTAACCCGTGCAGTAGCGGCAGTTCGAGACCAGAAGCAAGAAGCTGCTTGATTCTGTTGAACACCATTTTATTATTTTTCGGAGAAAGTCATGGCTCTGTCCCACGAAGAAATTTTGAACGCAATTGCTGAAATGAGCGTAATGGATGTTGTTGCTCTGGTTGAAGCAATGGAAGAAAAGTTCGGCGTATCTGCTGCTGCCGCTGTTGCTGCTGCACCTGCAGCCGCTGGTGGCGAAGCTGCCGCTGCTGAAGAGCAGACCGAATTTGATGTTGTTCTGACCGGCGTTGGCGAGAAGAAAGTTAACGTTATCAAGGCTGTTCGTGAACTGACCGGCCTGGGTCTGAAAGAAGCTAAAGAGTTGGTTGATGGCGCGCCTTCTACTATCAAGGAAGCTGCGAGCAAAGACGACTCAGAAGCGGCCAAGAAGAAGCTTGAGGAAGCAGGCGCTTCTGTTGAGCTTAAGTAAGAGTCGGCTGTTGATCGAAACTGCGCTTCAAGCGTAGACAGGCTGGTGGCTTTGTGCCACCGGCCTTTTTCTGTTGTATATGCTATAGAGTCTGGTGTGCACATGCAGGTTGGTGTCAGATCTGCAAACGGCTACTGGAGTCTTTGTTCAAGACGGCGCGATAAGCCGAGCAATTCGGCCCCGAAGCAAAACATTGGTTGCTTCTTGATACCAGGTATCAGGTCTAAAGCTGGGGAATGCAGATGACTTACTCCTACACTGAAAAAAAGCGGATTCGCAAAGATTTTAGTAAATTGCCTTCCGTGATGGATGTCCCCTATTTGCTGTCTATTCAGCTGGATTCATTCCGGGACTTCCTGCAAATGGAAGCCGCTCCTGGAGATCGTCGGGAAACCGGTCTCCACGCAGCATTCAAATCCGTATTTCCGATTGCCAGCTATTCTGGCAATGCCGCGCTCGAATACGTGAGCTACCGCATTGGTGAGCCGGTATTCGATGTCAAGGAATGCCAGCTTAGGGGCGTGACTTATGCGGCGCCGCTGAGAGTTAAGGTCCGCCTTATTATTTATGATAGGGAGTCGTCCAACAAGGCGATCAAGGACATCAAGGAACAAGAAGTCTACATGGGCGAAATGCCCCTGATGACCGAGAATGGTACCTTTGTTATTAATGGTACCGAGCGAGTTATTGTTTCCCAGCTCCACCGCTCTCCCGGTGTGTTCTTTGATCATGATAAAGGTAAGACACATTCATCCGGCAAGCTGCTGTATTCGGCTCGGGTGATCCCTTACCGCGGTTCTTGGCTCGACTTTGAGTTCGACCCAAAAGACGCCGTTTTCGTTCGTATTGACCGTCGACGCAAGCTGCCTGCTTCGATTCTCCTGCGTTCGCTGGGCTACACCTCCGAGCAGATGCTGGCAATGTTCTTTGATACGAGCAAGTTCAGCCTGGGCGCAGAATCCTGCAAGCTGGAACTGGTTCCAAGTCGTCTTCGGGGCGATATCGCGACGTTTGATATCAAGGATAACGACGGTAAGCTGATCGTCGAAGAAGGTCGTCGGATCACTGCACGTCATATCAAGCAGCTTGAAAAAGCCGGTATCGACGAACTCGTGGTTCCTACGGAGTATCTGTATGGCCGTGTTCTGGCCAAAGATATGATTGACCAGGCCACTGGTGAGATTCTGGTTGAGTGTAATACCGAGCTGAGCGACGAGATCGTTACCAAGATTCTGGATGCTGGTGTAACAGAGATTGAAACTCTCTATACCAACGATCTGGATTGCGGGCCGTTTATGTCCGATACCCTGCGTAACGATCCTACTCGTAGCCCGCTTGAGGCTCTGGTCGAGATCTACCGGATGATGCGTCCGGGAGAGCCGCCCACCAAGGATTCGGCAGAGAACCTGTTTAACAACCTGTTCTTCTCTGAAGAGCGTTACGATTTGTCTGGTGTTGGGCGGATGAAGCTCAACCGTCGCTTGCGTCGCGAAGAAAGTACCGGCGAAGGCACGCTGACGCATGAAGACATAATCGATGTTCTCAAGACCCTGATTGATATCCGTAATGGCCAGGGTAACGTAGATGATATCGACAACTTGGGTAACCGCCGTGTGCGGTGCGTGGGTGAGATGGCTGAAAACCAGTTCCGTGTCGGTCTGGTTCGTGTAGAGCGAGCTGTCCGAGAGCGTCTGAGCCTGGCGGAAAGTGAAGGCCTGATGCCTCAGGATCTGATCAATGCCAAGCCGGTTGCAGCCGCGGTCAAGGAATTCTTTGGTTCCAGCCAGCTGTCCCAGTTCATGGACCAGAACAACCCGCTGTCTGAAGTAACTCATAAACGTCGTATTTCGGCGCTCGGACCAGGCGGTCTGACCCGTGAGCGCGCCGGCTTTGAGGTTCGTGACGTTCACCCGACGCATTATGGTCGTGTGTGCCCGATCGAGACGCCGGAAGGGCCGAACATCGGTCTTATTAACTCGCTTGCTACATACGCGCGCGCCAACTCTTACGGCTTCCTTGAGAGTCCATACCGGAAGGTAGTGGATGGTGTAGTAACCGATGAGCTGGTTTATCTGTCAGCTATCGAAGAAAGCACCTACGTCATCGCTCAGGCAAGTGCGGCGATGGATGAAGGCAAGCGCCTGATGGACGAGCTGGTTACAGTGCGTCATCAGAACGAAACGACGGTCATGCCTCCTGAAAGCGTTAACTTCATGGATGTTTCGCCGCGTCAGGTTGTATCTGTTGCAGCATCGCTGATTCCGTTTCTTGAGCACGACGATGCTAACCGGGCCCTTATGGGCGCGAACATGCAGCGGCAGGCGGTTCCGACATTGCGTTCTCAGGTGCCTCTGGTAGGTACCGGTGTTGAGCGCACAGTGGCTCAGGATTCCGGCGTTTGTGTGACGGCTCGCCGTGGTGGTGTGATAGAAAGTGTTGATGCGGCCCGTATCGTAGTTCGTGTTAATAATGAGGAAACCGAAGCTGGTGATGCCGGTGTGGATATCTACAACCTCACCAAGTACACCCGTTCGAATCAGAATACCTGTATCAACCAGCGCTCCATTGTTCGCCAGGGTGATGCCATTGCCCGCGGCGACGTGCTGGCAGACGGGCCTTCTGTAGACCTCGGCGAACTGGCCTTGGGTCAGAACATGCGCATCGCATTCATGCCCTGGAACGGTTACAACTTTGAGGACTCCATCCTCATTTCCGAGAAGGTAGTTCAGGAAGATCGCCTGACCACCATCCACATTCAGGAATTGACCTGTGTGGCTCGTGATACAAAGCTCGGTAGCGAAGAAATTACCGCGGATATACCAAACGTTGGTGAGAGTGCGCTGTCCAAGCTGGACGAGTCCGGTATTGTTTACATAGGTGCTGAAGTAGGCCCTGGCGATATTCTGGTAGGTAAGGTGACACCGAAAGGTGAAACCCAGCTGACCCCGGAGGAGAAGCTGTTGCGGGCAATCTTCGGTGAGAAGGCGTCTGATGTAAAAGACACCTCCTCCCGTGTGCCGACAGGCACCCGCGGTACCGTTATCGATGTACAGGTCTTTACCCGTGACGGTATCGAGAAGGATCAGCGTGCGAAGTCGATTGAGAAAGAGCAGCTGGATCAGTACCGCAAAGACTTGAAGGATGAGTACCGTATTGTTGAAGGCGCAACGTTTGAGCGTCTTCTGAATGCGCTGAAAGGTCAGTCTGTAATCAGTGGCCCGGGCCTGAAAAAAGGCGCCAGTCTCGAAGAAGGTTATCTGTTAGAGCTGCCGCGATCAGACTGGTTCAAGCTTCGCATGCAGGACGAGAGCCTCAATGAGCTGCTCGAGAAGTCTGAGCAGGGTCTTGAAGAGCGCAAGAAAGAACACGAAGCGCGCTTTGATGACAAGAAAGGCAAGCTGCAGCAGGGCGATGACCTCGCACCGGGTGTCCTGAAAATCGCTAAGGTGTACCTCGCTATCAAGCGTCGTATCCAGCCTGGTGACAAGATGGCCGGACGCCACGGTAACAAGGGTGTCATTTCAGCAGTTATGCCGATCGAGGACATGCCGTTCGATGTAGATGGCAATACGGTTGATATCGTCCTGAACCCACTGGGCGTTCCTTCGCGGATGAACGTAGGTCAGGTGCTTGAAACCCACCTGGGCGCGGCGGCCAAGGGGCTTGGCGAGCGCATCGGCAAAATGCTTGATGAGCAGCGTAAGGTTGCTGAGCTTCGCAAGCTGCTTGATGAGATCTATAACCACTCTGACGAAGTGTTCAAGGTGGATCTGGATTCCCTGAACGACAAGGAAATCCAGGAGATGTGTCACAACCTGCGCGGCGGGGTTCCGATGGCCACGCCAGTGTTCGACGGTGCCAAAGAGTCCGAAGTCAAGCATATGCTTGAGCTGGCCGGGCTGAGCACAACCGGTCAGACCAAGCTGTACGATGGTCGCACCGGGAACGCCTTCGATCGTCCGGTGACTGTGGGGTATATGTATATCCTTAAGCTTAACCACCTGATCGATGACAAGATGCACGCCCGTTCGACCGGTTCGTACAGCCTGGTAACTCAGCAGCCGCTGGGTGGTAAGGCGCAGTTCGGTGGTCAGCGCTTCGGTGAGATGGAAGTGTGGGCCCTTGAGGCTTACGGTGCAGCTTATACGCTGCAGGAAATGCTCACCGTCAAGTCTGATGATGTGAACGGCCGGACCAAGATGTACAAGAACATTGTCGATGGTGATCACCGTATGGAGCCCGGCATGCCGGAATCCTTCAACGTTCTTGTCAAGGAAATCCGTTCGCTGGGTATCGACATCGAGCTGGAATCTGAGTGAGCCGAATTGTTTTTGGCAGCGTGAGCGGGCACTTGGTGTGCCCGCCCGAGATTAACGCCATCCGGAGCTTTTACTGATGAAAGATTTGCTGAATCTTCTCAAGAGCCAGAATCAAAGCAAGGAATTTGATGCCATCCGTATTGGGTTGGCGTCACCCGACATGATCCGTTCCTGGTCCTTTGGTGAAGTTAAGAAGCCTGAGACCATCAACTATCGTACGTTCAAACCAGAGCGTGACGGTCTTTTCTGTGCCAAGATCTTCGGCCCGATCAAGGACTACGAGTGCCTGTGCGGTAAGTACAAGCGTCTCAAGCACCGCGGTGTTATCTGCGAAAAGTGCGGTGTCGAAGTAGCACTGGCAAGCGTCCGCCGTGAGCGCATGGGTCATATTGAGCTGGCCAGCCCGGTCGCTCATATATGGTTCCTGAAATCATTGCCGTCCCGCATCGGTCTGATGCTGGATATGACGCTGCGTGATATCGAACGAGTGCTGTACTTTGAATCGTTTATTGTGATCGATCCGGGCATGACCACGCTCGAAAGCGGTCAGCTGCTGAACGACGAGCAGTACTACGAGGCACTGGAAGAGTTCGGCGACGAGTTCGATGCCCGCATGGGTGCCGAGGCCGTGAAGCAACTGCTTGAAGATATTGATCTGCAGGCGGAAGTCGATGCGTTGCGTGAAGAAATACCGCAGACGAATTCCGAAACCAAGATCAAGAAATTCAGCAAGCGCCTGAAAATACTCGAGGCCTTTCTGTATTCCGGCAATAAGCCGGGCGACATGGTGATGACTGTGCTGCCTGTTCTGCCGCCGGATCTTCGTCCGCTGGTACCGCTGGACGGTGGCCGTTTTGCGACGTCCGATCTAAATGATCTGTATCGCAGGGTTATCAACCGGAACAACCGCCTCAAGCGCCTGCTGGAGCTGAATGCTCCGGACATTATCGTGCGTAACGAAAAGCGGATGCTTCAGGAAGCGGTAGATGCACTGTTGGATAACGGTCGTCGCGGTCGTGCTATCACCGGCACCAACAAACGTCCGCTTAAGTCCCTGGCAGATATGATCAAGGGTAAGCAGGGTCGTTTCCGTCAGAACCTGCTGGGTAAGCGGGTGGACTATTCCGGTCGTTCTGTAATTGTTGTAGGTCCCTATTTGCGCCTGCACCAGTGCGGACTGCCCAAGAAAATGGCACTTGAGCTGTTCAAGCCGTTTATTTTCTCCAAGCTTGAGCATCGTGGTCTGGCGACCACTATCAAAGCCGCCAAGAAAATGGTTGAGCGTGAAGAAGGTGTCGTCTGGGATATTCTGGACGAAGTGATCCGTCAGCACCCGATAATGCTTAACCGTGCGCCGACACTGCACCGTTTGGGCATTCAGGCATTCGAGCCGGTACTGATTGAAGGTAAGGCAATCCAGTTGCACCCGCTGGTCTGTGCGGCCTACAACGCCGACTTCGACGGTGACCAGATGGCAGTCCACGTGCCGCTGACACTGGAAGCTCAGCTCGAAGCTCGAGCGCTGATGATGTCGACCAACAACATCCTGTCACCGGCCAACGGTGAGCCGATCATCGTGCCGTCCCAGGACGTTGTGCTAGGCCTCTACTACATGACGCGTGAGCGTAAGAGTGCGCTTGGTGAAGGTATGGTGTTTGCAGACGTCAAAGAGGCCCACCGCGCATATGGTGCGGGCCAGGTAGACCTGCAAGCTATCGTCAAGGTGCGCGTGAAGGAAGTTGCCATTCTTGAGAGTGGCGAGCGCACTGAAGAGTACAAGATCGTAGACACCACGGTCGGTCGTGCTTTGCTTTTTGATATTGTGCCGGACGGCCTTTCTTATGACCTGGTTAACAAGCCAATGGTCAAGAAGGCAATCTCGAACCTGATCAATACCTGCTACCGCGATGCCGGTTTGAAAGAGACGGTTATCTTCGCGGATCAGCTCATGTATATGGGCTACCAATACGCCACGGTTTCCGGTATCTCGATCGGTTTTAACGATTTTGAGATTCCCCCGGAGAAGTACGAGTTGGTGGATGCGGCTTCCCAGGAAGTAAAAGATATCGAAACCCAGTACGCGTCGGGCCTGCTGACTCAGGGTGAGAAGTACAACAAGGTTATTGATATCTGGTCGCGAGCCAACGACAAGGTTTCCAAGGCCATGATGGAACGTCTGGCGAAGGAAAAAGTTCTTGGTGCCGATGGTAAGCCGGTTAAAGGTGAAGACGGCGAAGATCTGATGCAAGAGTCTTTTAACTCCGTCTACATGATGGCTGACTCAGGCGCTCGGGGCTCCGCTGCGCAGATCCGTCAGTTGGCGGGTATGCGTGGTCTGATGGCGAAACCGGATGGTTCTATCATTGAGACGCCGATCACCGCGAACTTCCGTGAAGGCCTGAACGTACTTCAGTACTTTATCTCAACTCACGGTGCCCGTAAGGGTCTGGCGGATACCGCACTGAAGACCGCGAACTCCGGTTACTTGACTCGCCGTCTGGTTGATGTGTCGCAGGATCTGGTGGTTACCGAGGAAGATTGCGGAACCGAAGAAGGTCTGCTGATGACGCCGCACATCGAAGGCGGCGACGTAGTTGTTCCTCTGGGTGCTCGAGTTCTGGGCCGTGTTACTGCCCGGGATGCGTTTACTCCCATAGATAAAGATAATGCCGTTGTTCCTTCTGGCACGTTGCTGGATGAGAAAATGATTGAAGCGCTTGAGGGTGCTGGCGTGGATGAGGTATGGGTGCGTTCTGCGATCACCTGTGAGACTCGCCATGGCATCTGTTCGAAGTGCTACGGTCGCGATTTGGCTCGTGGCCATCGTGTGAATGTTGGTGAAGCGGTTGGTGTTATTGCTGCACAGTCTATCGGTGAGCCGGGAACCCAGCTCACCATGCGTACGTTCCACATTGGTGGTGCTGCGAGCCGGGCTTCTGCGGTAGATAATATTCAGGTCAAGCATGGTGGTACCGTGCGCCTGCATAACCTGAAGTCGCTTGAGAAAACAAACGGTTCGCTGGTTGTTATTTCCCGTTCCTCGGCCTTGGCGATCGCTGACGATCAGGGGCGTGAGCGCGAGTGGTACAAGCTTCCCTATGGTGCGGTATTGTCTGTGAAGCACGGCGACACCGTTGAGGCGGGTGTTGTGGTAGCCAAGTGGGATCCACATACTCACCCGATCATCGCGGAAGCGGAGGGTACAGCTAAGTTCGTCAATATGGATCAGGGTATAACTGTTCGTACCCAGACCGACGAGCTTACTGGCCTGTCGACCATGGAAATCATTGATCCGAAGGAGCGTCCGGCGGCCGGTAAAGACATTCGTCCGGCAATCCAGATGATTGACGAGTCAGGTAACGATGTTGACCTGCCTGGTGGTGGTGCGGCGATTTTCTTCATGCCGGCGAAGGCGCTGGTGACCATGGCCAATGGCGCCCGTATCGAGCTGGGTGATGTGGTTGCCCGTATTCCTCAGGCGAGCTCTAAAACACGTGACATCACAGGTGGTCTGCCAAGGGTTGCCGACCTGTTCGAAGCGCGTCGACCGAAAGAATCGTCCATCCTCGCTGAGATCAGTGGCATGATCTCTTTCGGTAAGGAAACCAAAGGCAAGAAGCGCTTGGTGATCACTCCGAAAGATGCAGATCCTTATGAGGTTCTGATTCCCAAGCATCGCCAGATGAACGTATTTGAAGGCGAAACTGTTGAGAAGGGCGAGGTGATTTCCGATGGCCCGTCCAACCCGCACGACATTTTGCGTCTGCTCGGTGTGGTTGCGTTGGCGAAGTACATTACCAACGAAATCCAGGACGTTTACCGCTTGCAGGGCGTTGTGATCAACGACAAGCACATTGAAGTAATCGTGCGTCAGATGTTGCGCAAAGTGGAGATTGCCGATCCGGGTGACACGCAATTGATTTCCGGTGACTCGGTGGAAATCAATAAAGTGCTTGAGGCCAACGAAACGGCCAACGCTTCGGACAAAGAACCGGCACGGTTCGAGCGTTTGCTGTTGGGTATCACCAAGGCCTCCTTGGCGACTGAGTCGTTTATCTCAGCCGCGTCGTTCCAGGAAACAACCCGTGTGCTCACCGAAGGTGCGGTTACAGGCAAGCGTGATTACCTGCGCGGCCTGAAAGAGAACGTTGTGGTTGGTCGCCTGATTCCTGCGGGAACTGGTCTGGCTTATCATGCCGAGCGTCGACGCAAGCGCGAACTGGAAGCGCAGGGCGTTACTGCGGCCGACGTTGAAGAAGCTCTGAGCGCCGAACTCAACCGCGGAGGTTGATTCGGACATATCATCTCCGTGTAGTTACTTATGCTGAGGTGGTTAAAAAGAGATCAGTCACCTTGACTGTCCGGGGGCGCGGGCTTAAACTTGCGTCCCTTAAATTTTACCCCCTTCGTTGGGGGTAAGTTTCATTGATATGGTTTTTTGGAGTTTGCTTACATGGCAACGATTAATCAGTTGGTGCGTAAGCCTCGTAAGCGCAAGGTAGCCAAGAGCGATGTTCCTGCTCTTCAGGCTTGTCCTCAGCGCCGTGGTGTTTGCACTCGTGTTTACACCACAACGCCGAAGAAGCCGAACTCAGCACTGCGTAAAGTGTGCCGTGTTCGTCTGACCAACGGCTTCGAGGTTTCGTCATACATTGGTGGTGAAGGTCACAACCTTCAGGAGCACAGTGTTGTGCTTATCCGTGGTGGTCGCGTAAAAGACCTTCCGGGTGTGCGCTATCACACTGTTCGCGGAACACTGGACACCCAGGGTGTGCAGAGCCGTAGGCAGGGTCGCTCCAAGTACGGTACAAAACGTCCCAAGTCCTGATATCCCGAGCGGGTGTCTTTTATCGTTGCTTGTCAGAACGGTAAGAGTAAGGCTGAGTAGCATTTGGCTATCTCAGGGGTTCCTGAAGACCTTTTAATTACATAAGGGCTTATCGATGCCTAGAAGAAGAGTTGCAGCTAAGCGGGAAATTATCCCGGATCCGAAGTTCGGTAGTGCGCGTCTTGCCAAGTTCATCAACCACGTGATGGAGAGCGGCAAGAAAGCGGTTGCAGAGCGCATTGTTTATGGTGCTCTGGAAATTGTTGCCGACAAGTCCAAAGAAGAGCCGATCGACATGTTCGAGAAGGCCCTGGAGAACATCCAGCCGATGGTGGAAGTTAAGTCCCGTCGTGTGGGTGGTGCTACTTACCAGGTGCCTGTAGAAGTACGGCCTTCCCGTCAGAACGCGCTGGCTATGCGCTGGCTCGTAGATTTTTCACGGAAGCGCGGCGAGAAGTCCATGGCGCAGCGTCTGGCCGGTGAAATTCTTGACGCCGCAGACAGCAAAGGCGCCGCTGTTAAGAAGCGTGAAGACGTACACCGCATGGCAGAAGCCAACAAGGCGTTCTCTCACTTCCGTTTCTAAATCAGCCGAGGTTTATACAGTGGCACGTAAGACTCCGATTAAGCGATATAGAAACATTGGTATTGTCGCGCACGTTGATGCGGGCAAAACCACAACCACCGAGCGGGTTCTGTTCTACACAGGTATCTCCCACAAAATCGGTGAGGTTCATGATGGCGCGGCCACTATGGATTGGATGGAGCAGGAGCAGGAGCGTGGTATTACTATCACGTCTGCTGCTACGACCTGTTTCTGGCAGGGTATGGATAAGCAATATCCTGAGCACCGTATCAACATCATCGACACCCCGGGACACGTTGACTTTACCATCGAGGTAGAGCGTTCATTGCGGGTGCTCGACGGCGCTGTTGTGGTGTTCTGTGGTTCCTCCGGTGTTGAGCCTCAGTCCGAGACTGTATGGCGTCAGGCCAATAAGTATGAAGTTCCTCGCATGGTGTTCGTCAACAAGATGGACCGTGCCGGTGCTAACTTCCTGCGTGTGGTTGAGCAGATCAAAAAACGTCTGGGCGCAAACTGCGTTCCGGTTCAGTTGCCGATCGGTGCCGAGGAAGATTTCGCCGGTGTAATCGACTTGATTCGTAACAAGGCGATCTACTGGAATCCGGATGACGCTGGCGTGACATACGACGAGCGTGATGTTCCTGCCGAGATGGTGGACGAAGTGGCCAAGTACCGCGAAGAAATGATGGAAGCGGCCGCTGAAGCCAATGAAGAGCTAATGATGCGTTACCTCGATGAAGGTGAGCTCAGCATCGAAGACATCAAGAAAGGTCTTCGTATGCGCACTCTGGCAAACGAGATCGTTGTCGCGACCTGTGGCTCCGCGTTCAAGAACAAGGGTGTTCAAGCAGTACTGGACTCCGTTGTTGAATTCTTGCCGGCGCCGGATGAAGTTAAGGCGATCCGTGGTGAAGTTGACGAAAATGGCGCCGAAGAGACCCGTCAGGCTGACGACGCTGCGCCGTTTGCCGCGCTGGCATTCAAGATTGCGACGGACCCCTTCGTTGGCACCTTGACGTTCTTTCGGGTTTACTCCGGTACGCTCCAGTCTGGTAATGCCGTTTACAACTCTGTTAAAGGCAAAAAAGAGCGTGTCGGCCGTATGGTTCAGATGCACTCCAAGGACCGTCAGGAGATCAAGGAAGTTCTGGCAGGTGATATTGCCGCAGCAATTGGCCTGAAGAACGTTACCACTGGCGATACTCTGTGCGACGAGAATCACAAGATTATTCTTGAGCGCATGGAATTCCCGGATCCGGTCATCTCTGTAGCGGTGGAGCCAAAGTCGAAAGCCGATCAGGAGAAGATGGGCATTGCGCTTGGTAAGCTGGCGCAAGAAGATCCGTCCTTCCAGGTCCGCACCGACGAAGAGTCTGGCCAGACTATTATCTCTGGTATGGGTGAGCTTCACCTGGATATCATCGTTGATCGCATGCGTCGTGAGTTCAAGGTTGAGGCAAACATCGGTAAGCCGCAGGTAGCATACCGTGAGTGTATTCGTAAGTCGGTAGACGTCGAAGGCAAGTTTGTTCGTCAGTCGGGTGGTCGTGGTCAATACGGTCACGTTAAGGTCAGGATTGATCCGCTGCCGCTGGACGAAGAGGATTGTGAAAACTTTATCTTCGTAAATGAGATCGTCGGCGGTGCTGTTCCCAAGGAGTACATCCCGGCGGTGCAGCAGGGTATCTCCGAGCAGATGAAGAACGGCTGTTTGGCTGGCTATCCGCTGCTGGGTATCAAGGCAACCCTGTACGATGGTTCCTACCACGATGTGGACTCCAACGAAATGGCGTTCAAGGTCGCGGGTTCCATGGCCATGAAGAAAGGTGCCCTGGAGGCGAGCCCGGCTCTGCTTGAGCCGCTGATGAAGGTTGAGGTTGTAACGCCTGAAGATTATATGGGCGACGTGGTGGGCGATTTGAACCGCCGTCGTGGCTTGATTCAGGGTATGGAAGACGGTGTCGCCGGCAAGATTGTTCGCGCCGAGGTTCCGTTGTCGGAAATGTTTGGTTATGCGACTGATCTGCGCTCTGCATCCCAGGGTCGTGCATCTTACGCGATGGAGTTTTCGCGATACGCTGAAGCCCCAAACAACATTGCCGAAGCAATTATTAAAAAGGGTTGATACCCAGGACTTAAGTAACAGGAAGAGGTGTAACTGTGTCTAAATCTAAATTTGAGCGTAAAAAGCCGCACCTGAACGTGGGCACTATTGGTCACGTAGACCATGGTAAGACGACTCTGACCGCTGCTCTGACTCGTGTTTGTCACGAAGT
>NZ_FRAQ01000006.1 GCF_900142385.1 Marinobacter antarcticus | reverse complement strand
TTCATTGTCCTGGCTAACCCTGGCGGTGTGGGCCATGCCTGGCTAGTTCGCCGGTATGCTCTCAATGAGCCGTGGAAGCCGTACACCGATGCAGCAACCGGCTTTGATTTCGTGAGCATTAACAGCACCTACCGCGATAACCAGTTTATCGACCGCGAGCGTTATGCAAAGAACCTTATGGCCTCGTGTGCCACTGACCCAGAGCTAGGCAGAGCATGGCTAAATGGTGATTGGTCAGTATTGCGTGGCGCGTACTTCAGCAACGTCATTGACGAAAAACGGGTGATGATTGAGCCGTGGGCAAACCGTCCTGATGTTTACGAGGGCGCAAAGCTCCCATCGGACACCAAGGGCTATAGAGGCACGGCAGGCACCGTAAACGATAGGTGGCGTTTTCACCTGGCCCACGATTTCGGTGTGGCGGCTCCTTCCGTCACCTACCTTGTAGCTCAAAGCCCAGGCGCTGAAGGCCCAGACGGTTATTTCTACCCGCGTGACTCTTTCGTGCTGATGGATGAGGAAACCACCACACACCCAGACGACTTAAATACTGGCCTTGGCCTAACCGTACCCGATCAGGCAGACCGCATAAAATCCATGTGTCTGCGTTGGGGCGTTGCGCCGGCAGGCGTTGCTGATGACGCGATATTCAACCGCACCGGCTCCCAGGAGGGCAGCATTGCCGACGAGTTCAAGCGGGCTGGCGTTCACTTTGAGCGAGCGCAGAAAGGCAGCCGTTTAGCGGGCTGGCAGAAGATGCGCCGGTTACTAGCTGATGCCGGCAGCCCAGACGTTCCTGGCCTGTACGTGTCCCGTAATTGCCGGATCTGGTGGGAGACAGTACCAAGCCTGCCACGTGATCCCCGCAACCCTGAAGATGTTGATTCGTCCGCACCCGATCATGCCGCTGATGCTTGCCGTTATGGCTTAAAGCATGGCGGATTCTGGAAACCAATCCCTGTAGCTTTCCCAACTTGAGGAATTACCCATGAAATACTCTGCACCGCTAAAAGAAATCGGCTCACGCATGGCTAAGGCAGCCGAAAAAAGCAGTCACGCCCGAAGTCTTCAGATTCACGTAAATCAGATGGTCAGGAGCGTTGAAGGGCTCGAGAATTTCAGCGCCAACAAAAGCCCCAAAGACACAGACGCGGGCCACACCCTAAAAATTGCAGCCCAGGCCAAGCGCCTGCAAACTGAAACGCAACGTTGGGAAAAGTCTCTAAACGATAATGCTCGCCGTGGCATTAATGAACTCGACATGGCTATCACCGAAAAAGCAGGACTGCGCGAAACTTTGCACGGCGCTGAAATCCGGGCAGCCTTCCGGGGGATGTCATTTAAAGAGCGTGGGGAAGCCTTGAACGCGGCATTAAAGGCTGGCGACGGTGCAACCATAGCCGCGATAAGCGAAGCACCGGCTTTGCTTTCTGGCGTCACTTCCGATATGCAGACCCGATACCGTGAAGGCCTCCAGGAGGCGATGGCACCGGAAGAGACAGCGGCAAAGGCTGACTTGTTTGAGGCGTTCGATGCTGGCCTAGTGGCGCTTGGTATTGTTAGAAAATCCATCGACAGCGGTTATGACCCCGTCCAATTGCGAGAAATTGAGGAATCCGAAGCTCAGAGCGCCGAAGCCTATCGCGCTTTGGAAAGTTCTTATAATCCGGTGCCGGCTGATGCTGATTGATCTTGGAGGCGGCAGATTACGGCAGGGATGCCGGTTTGCCTGAATCTAGGCTATGGGCTGACGTCTTGCGGTTGCTGGTGGCGGATGCTTGCAGCTATTGGCAGGGTGAGCGCACGCGAGATTTCGACGCTGAAAGCTACCATCTTGAGCAGGCGTTCGACGACCTGGTGAGGTGCGGGCCGATGTTGCGGCATTGCTGTAGCTTTCTGGATCTTGAACCAGACTGGCTAAGTGAGGGTTTTATAAAGTGGTGTGAGCAGAACGGCTAGGGGGGAAGGTGCCAGTACCCTCTTGGCTGTACCACCACTAGGCAGGTGGCGCGACCGCTAGGCAAATCCATGCGAGCGGTTTATTTTTATGTTCTGGGCAGTCGCCTAGTAACATATTGGTAACACGAGATTGCAGTAACAAGAAAAAACTTTAAACTATCTTTCTTAATCGCTGCAACTACATGATCTATAAGTAAAAAATGGTGCCCTCGGCAGGACTCGAACCTGCTACCTTCCCCTTAGGAGGGGGACGCTCTATCCAGATGAGCTACGAAGGCGCTTCTTTCAGAAGGTCGGTATGATAGCGGCCTGAAGCTTATGGCTCAAGGTGTTACCTTGTTTTCTATTGGTGCGGGAGTGCGTTTTGTCTGACCCTTTCTCGTTAAGTATCGTAGTGCCGGTCTGGATGGAGGCGGGGGGCGTTGTGGACACGCTTGAAGCTCTGCAGCCGCTGCGTTCAGCGGGGCATGAGGTGATCGTTGTGGATGCCAGCAGCACCGATGGCACGGCCAGGCTGGCAAGCCCGCTTGCGGATCGGGTGGTTCAGTCAGTAAAGGGCAGGGCCGTGCAGATGAATGCGGGCGCCTCCGTTGCTAAAGGCGGTGTTCTGCTATTTCTGCATGCTGATACCCGCCTTCCTGCAAATGCACTGAATTGCCTGAGTGAGTTTTTTTACAGTGGCAAAGCCTGGGGCCGTTTTGATGTGCGCCTGAGCGGTCAGGGTGTGGTGCTCCGGGTGATTGCCTGGTTCATGAACCAGCGCTCGCGGTTAACGGGTATTTGCACCGGTGATCAGGCGTTGTTTGTGCGCAGGGAAGTTTTTGAGGCCCTGCATGGATTTGATAGCCTGCCGATCATGGAAGATATTGAATTTTCCAGCCGGCTCCGCCTGGTTTCCCGCCTCTTCTGCATTCAGGAACCGGTTATCACTGACAGCCGGCGCTGGGAGCAGGGGGGCGTCTGGCGCACTATTTTTCTTATGTGGCGTTTACGTTGGCGCTACTGGCGCGGCGAATCGCCAGAAACGCTTGCTCATTCCTACCGTTCGGACGTTCGTAATGGCACAGACTGAATCTCCCGATGCACTGTTGATGCAATTCGCCAAGTGGCCGGACGCCGGTCGGGTAAAAACACGCCTGATTCCTGCGCTGGGTGTTTCCGGGGCGCTGGATGCGCACTTGGCGCTCACGCTTGCTGTGCTGGATAACCTGTGTGGCTCCGGCGTTCCTGTGCAGTTCTGGTGGGATCGAGAGGTAGAGTCTGTGCCGGCGGATGCGCAGGACATTGTTCGCACTATTGAGCAACGGGGCCTGGCACAGAAAGTACAACAGGGCGCTAATCTGGGCGATCGCATGTTCGGTGCGCTTGAAACGGGTCTTGTGTCCCACGGTTTGGCTCTGATCGTGGGCAGCGATTGCCCTTCGGTTGAACCGGATTACGTGCATCAGGCAGTGGCCAGTCTGCAGGAACACGATGTGGTTTTGGGGCCGTCCGATGATGGTGGCTATGTGCTGATTGGCGCCCGCAGGGTGATTCCGCACATGCTCGATGGTATTGAGTGGGGCACGGAAGGTGTTCTAGAGCAAACCTGCCAGCGGCTGAAGGAGCTGGGGCTCAGCGTTGGTTTGCTGGAGCCCCGCTGGGATGTGGATGAACCGGAGGACTGGGCGCGTTTTCAGCGCCTGTCTGTCGCTGAGTAGCGTCCGTTTTTACCTGGCTGTAACTGGCGGTTGCAGCAAGATAAGGTCGCGGGCGTCATTAGCGCTCAACCCCTCTCCCCCTGTAACGACGCGCAGCGCCCGGTCCCTGTTTAATACCGAATCCCTGAAGGTGGTGTTCAGCTGCTCAAGGCTGACTGTTTCGACAGCTTTCGCGAGCTTCTCACGGGAGTCAAAGCCATCTGAGTCCCGATCAATTTCGCGCCAGTAGCGTCCAGAAATCTCTCCCAGCTGACGGTCCTGCTCGAGAATGCTGCTGATCACCGCCTGCTTTTCGCGCTCCAGGCGCTCCTCACTCAGATTGCTGAGAGTCGTCTCAAAGTCCGCAGTGAACTCGCGCACCGCCTGGTCTATGCCCTCCTGGCTGGCGGTAGGGGATTGAACCACGAAGCCGAGGGCCGGAGTTTCAAGCATTTCAAACGGCGTTGCGTAAACAATGTAGCCGAGCTGGCGGGTGGTGCGGATTTCCTCATAAAACGGGCTGCTTATAATCTGCGCCAGCAGGCGGAACCGGGCGCGCTGTTCAAAGCTGGTGTTCTTGCCCTGAGTGTAGAGTGTGTATCCGGTATCCGGATGGTCTACGTTCAGGGAAACCAGCATTTCCTCCGCCGGCAGTTTGCGAACATGGCTGCGCTCTACCGGCATAAAGTCACTCTTGCCAAGAACAATGGCATCAATCTGCTGAGCCACGTTAAGTGCGTAGGACTCCGTAATATTGCCATGAACCAGCAGTACTGGGTCGACTTCTGAAAGCAGAGCCTCGGCGAAAGACATAAGCTCGTCGAGGGTCACCTCTCTGGCAGCCTGCAGCTTTTCTTCGGTGCTCCAGGTTCCCTCAAGCAGGGCTGTCTGGATGAACTCTGATGTCTGTTCCACGGGGCGGTCTTTAGCTTTGTTTTGCAGGCTGTCTATCAGGTTTTGCCGGGCGATATCAAACCGTTGTCGGGTGATCTCCGGCGCAGCAACCTGCATGAGGATGCGGTTCATCAGGGTGTGCAGTTTGTCGCTGTAGCCGCCTACGCGCAAGGTGATGCCGCGGAGGTGCGGGTAAATGCTGTAATCAAGCCCTGCAAGGCGAGCGGAATAGGCCCAGGCGTTCAGGTTGTTGTTGATGCTGTCTACCAGTAGCCGCGTCAGCACGTGGCTACGCGCTGATACGCTGGCAGCCGGAGTGCGCAGGCTGAAAAATACGTTGGCTTTTGGCGTATTAAAGCGGGTGTCCCGGGCAAACCAGATAGCCATACCGTCTTTGTTACCAAGCAGTTCGGGCTTGCTCATGGTTTTGCCCGGCACCATGGCCAGGTTTTCCGGTACAAACGGGTTGGGTAATGGAAGCTGAAGCGCCTTGGCTAGTGCGTCTGGAGCATTGGTCCGGAGAGTTTCCGCATTCAGGGGTTCGATTTTCCAGGGTGTCTCATACCATTGGGTGAGGTTCGGATTCTTCAGGTCAGGCTGCGGCGACAGTAAATAGGCCATCATGTTATCCGGTGTCAGCCTGGCAAGAATATCCCGGTACTGATCTGGCGCGTAACGCTCCATCAGCCAGGGCGCGCTGAGAATGTCACCTGCGGGGTAATCCTGGAGTTGGCTCGACAGGCGCATGGCTTCATGTATGGGCTCACCCTGTTCGCGAAAGCGAAAATCGATTCGTGCCAGCCGCTGCATTTCTTCAAATCGCTGCTGGCTGATGCCTTTTTCACGAATGATGTCGATGTACCGGAAAACCAGTGGCGGGATTTCTTCATGCCGGCTCAGGCCCTCGGGTGTAAGCGCAATGCTGATGTCCAGCGTGGCGTTTTCGCCCGTGTCCATACCAATGCCTGCTGACAGGCTATCTGCCAGGCCGCTCTTCTTGAGCACATCAAAAAGGCTTCCTGGCCCTTCATGGCCCAACAGGCTGGCAATGTAGCTGGCTGGCTTTGTGCGGTAGTTTTCCCGCTGAGACGGAATCGGGAACGACAGCGACAGGCTGCGCACATCCTTGATCGCCTTCGCAGTCACTTTTGCGGGTAAGCCCCCTGTTTCCAGCAATGCTGCGGTGTGAGCCTTAGGTTTCAGGTCGCGATTTTCGATGGCGTCAAAGCGCGCCCGCACCATAGTCTCAAGATTGTCCAGCGGCTGCGGGCCATAAACTGCGAGGGTCATCAGGTTCGCTGAGTAACGGGTTTTCCAGAACTCGATCAGATCGGGCCGCAGAGGGTTGGTGTCAGTATTTTCCAGCGTGGTCAGGTTGCCGACAGCGAACTGGTGGAAGGCATGCTCAGGGTTGCTGACGGCTTTCTTGACGGAATAGAAGCGGCGGCCGTCTTCTTTCTGTTTGGCACTGAACTCTGAATGAACGGCGTTGCGCTCGCGGTCAACAAGCTCGGCGGTAAACAGGGGCGCGGCGAACTGCTGGGCGAAGCGATCCAGCGCAGATTCCAGGTAATCAGCCTGGATATCAAAGAAATAATTGGTATTGCTGAAAGCGGTAAAGGCGTTATGGCTGCCGCCGTGGCTCTTGATGAATTGTTGATACTCGCCAGGCTCGGGATATTTTTCAGTACCCAGAAACAGCATGTGCTCCAGGAAGTGTGCGATGCCCTCCCGCTCTTTTGGATCATCCCCGCTGCCAACGGCTACGTTCATGGAGGCAGCCGCTTTGTCTGCATTCTTGTCGGAGACCAGAATGGCCCGCAAGCCGTTATCCATTTCAATGAGGCGGTATTCGTTGTTATCGTTCGGGCTCTTCTCCGGCGTTTGTGCCGCTGTGGCAAACGAACTGACAAATAACAGCAAAAGCAGCGCAAACGCATTTGCCGTTAGCACCTGTATTCTTGCGTTCAAGTGGGTACCAATTCGCATAGGGCCTCTGTTATCCGTTATGGATCTTCTGAAAAGTTCTTCTGGATGTACGGTCTGGCACAGAAACGGTGCACTCTGTTTCAGTGCATCATTGACTTGCGGGTGTTCTCCGGCTGTTGATCCAGAGTTTTGCGGGCCAGATCTGCCGCTTTTTCACCATCAAGCTGGCCGGAAGCAATCCGTTCCAGCACGGTTGCCATGATAGCGACGGACTCGCGGTAATCGGCAAACTCTGCCTGGAACGCACTGTCGATTGCCTGGTAAACCGCCTGGATTTTCTGTTCCCGGTCTCCGGAGTTTTTTGTCGTGTCGTTGATAGCTTTCAGACAGGCTCGTGCAATGGTGATGTAGCGTTCGGTATTCGGGTTGTCATTCTGCATTTTCTGGTTTCCGGATATTGCTTGGTCTGTGGAAAGATGTGACGCCTGAAGAGGCAACAAGTTCCAGATTATCGCATTGCTGGCAGGCTGTTTCATTGCTTTGCGGTAATTCATCGCTTGGGAGGGCGGGCGCCAATTACTGTGCTAGTCTAAAGTGCATTGTGTTGGCAAAAAAAGCAGGCGCTGCTATCGTTTTTTAGAGTAATGGCTCTATTAAAAACAACGGGTTACAGAGTAAATGCTCTAAAAAAGACCGATACATGTAAGTTACATTTAAGTACAATGCCGGCGGTACAGGGCCTTGTTAGACTTTAGTCTAATAAGGCCGGCATGGATAGACAACAACAGAGCAACAAGCAGGGTGGATTATCAATGGATTATTTCCTGACCGGTGGTACCGGGTTTATTGGCCGTTTCCTGGTGGAAAAACTTCTGGCACGCGGTGGCACCGTGCATTTGCTGGTGCGTGAGCAGTCCCTGGGCAAGCTTGACGAACTCAGGGAGCGTTGGGGCGTGGATGAGTCACGTGTCAAGGCCGTGGTCGGCGACCTTACCAGCAAAAACCTGGGCATTGATGCCAAAACCCTTAAGGCCCTGACAGGAAAGATCGACCACTTTTTCCACTTGGCTGCTGTTTACGATATGGGTGCCGATGAGGAAGCCCAACAGGCCACGAATATTGATGGCACCCGGGCCGCAGTAAATGCCGCTGAAGCAATGAAGGCAAAACACTTCCATCATATTTCCTCTATTGCAGCAGCGGGTATGTTCAAGGGCATTTTCCGCGAAGACATGTTTGAAGAAGCGGAGAATCTGGATCATCCGTACCTGAAGACCAAGCACGAATCCGAAAAGGTGGTCCGTGAAGAGTGCAAGGTGCCATTCCGTATCTATCGCCCAGGCATGGTGATTGGCAACTCGAAAACTGGGGAAATGGACAAGGTCGATGGTCCATACTATTTCTTCAAAATGATTCAGAAAATCCGTCGCACGCTGCCGCAGTGGGTGCCGACGATTGGAGTTGAAGGCGGTCGCCTGAACATTGTCCCAGTGGACTTTGTAGTTAATGCACTGGATCACATAGCACATCTGGAAGGCGAAGACGGCAAGTGCTTCCACCTCGTCGATTCTGACCCTTACAAAGTGGGCGAAATCCTCAACATATTCTGTGATGCCGGCCACGCGCCTAAAATGGCGATGCGCATTGACTCTCGCATGTTCGGTTTTGTTCCGCCCTTTATCCGTCAGAGCCTGAAAAACCTGCCGCCGGTTAAGCGGCTCACCAGCGCCGTGCTGGACGATTTGGGCATTCCACGCTCAGTGCTGTCCTTTATAGATTACCCCACTCGCTTTGATGCCCGTGAAACCGAGCGTGCACTGAAAGGAACGGGTATAGAGGTGCCACGCCTGGAAGGTTACGCACCCGTGATCTGGGACTTCTGGGAGCGTCATCTCGACCCTGACCTGTTCAAGGACCGCACTCTCAAGGGTACGGTTGAAGGCAAGGTGTGTGTGATAACCGGTGCAACTTCAGGCATCGGCTTGGCGACTGCC
Organism: Marinobacter antarcticus; assembly: GCF_900142385.1. Taxonomy (NCBI): domain Bacteria; kingdom Pseudomonadati; phylum Pseudomonadota; class Gammaproteobacteria; order Pseudomonadales; family Marinobacteraceae; genus Marinobacter; species Marinobacter antarcticus. Next base: position 35,234 of record NZ_FRAQ01000006.1, on the reverse strand, counting down.
GAGAAGCTGGCGGACGCTGGCGCTATTCTGGTGATTGGCGCTCGCACCAAGAAAACACTGGACGAGGTGACCGCATCCCTGGAAGCCAAGGGTGGCAATGTACATGCCTACCAGTGTGACTTCTCCGATATGGAGGAGTGCGACCGGTTTGTGAAAACTGTTCTGGATAACCACGGCCATGTTGATGTGCTGGTAAACAATGCCGGGCGCTCAATCCGCCGTTCGCTGGCGCTGTCGTTTGATCGCTTCCATGATTTTGAGCGCACCATGCAGCTGAACTACTTCGGTTCCGTTCGTCTGATCATGGGGTTTGCACCTTCCATGCTGGAGCGCCATAGCGGGCATGTGGTTAACATTTCTTCCATCGGTGTTCTTACAAACGCACCTCGCTTCTCGGCCTATGTGGCGTCCAAATCGGCGCTGGATGCATTTAGTCGATGCGCGGCGTCTGAATGGTCAGATCGAAACGTGAAGTTTACCACCATCAATATGCCGTTGGTGAAAACGCCAATGATTGCTCCCACCAAGATCTACGACTCGGTACCGACTCTCTCGCCGGAAGAGGCGGCGGACCTGGTGACGAATGCAATTATTGAGCGCCCCAAGCGTGTTGCTACGCGCCTTGGCACTTTTGCTCAGGTGCTGCATGCATTGGCGCCGAAGATGGGCGAAATCGTAATGAATACAGGGTATCGCATGTTTCCGGATTCATCTCCGGGAGTAGGCGGTAAGTCCATTGAAAGGCCTAAGGTGTCCACGGAACAGGTGGCATTCGCAGCTGTTATGCGAGGCATTCACTGGTAAGCAGTGTTGTTCGCATCCTTGAATCAAAAAAACCCGCATTGCGGGTTTTTTTGTAGATGCTGTTTATCGAAATCTAGCCCGTACTATTCGGCTTCATCCGAAATCACAGGCGGCGGAAACCCGCCCAGCTCTTGCCAGCGATTGACGATCCCGCAAAACAGATCGGCTGTCTTTTCCGCATCGTAGGCAGCGGAATGAGCTTCTTTATTGTTGAACGGAATGCCCGCCAGTTTGCAGGCTTGGGCGAGAACAGTGTGGCCATAGGCGAGGCCCGCAAGGGTGGCCGTGTCGAATGTGGAGAAGGGATGGAACGGATTCCTGTTGATTTCCGCCCGGTGTGCCGCAGCAAATACGAAGTTGTGATCGAAGGTTGCGTTGTGTCCCACCAGAACTGCGCGCTTGCAATCGTGTGCCTTGACCGCCTTGCGTATGGGGCCGAAGATTTCGCTCAGGCCCTCACGCTCAGGCACAGCTTCCCGCTCCGGGTTCCAGGGATCGATCCCCGTGAAGTCCAGCGCAGATTGCTCCAGATTGGCTCCTTCAAACGGGTCAATCTGCTGCACATGGGTTTCAGCACGCCGCAACCGACCGTCGTCGTCCATGGTCAGTATCACGGCAGCTATTTCCAGCAGAGCATCACGTTCCGGATTGAACCCGCCGGTCTCGACATCGACAACAATGGGCAAAAAACCGCGGAATCTGCGGGACATGGGGTGCGATTGTCTGTTTTCGTCAGTCACTAAAGCTCCGGTCGTGGCCGTTTATCAGGAAGTCGGGGGAAGTTTACGCCAAGCGCCAGTTAACTGTTTCGCCGGCTTTCAGCGGAATGATGGTGCCACCCGCCAAGGGTAAATCATCCGGCATTGTCCAAGGTTTCTTCACCAGGGTAATAGTATCGGTATTTCGCGGCAGACCATAGAAATCCGCACCGTTGAGGCTGGCAAATGCTTCCAGCTGGTCAAGAATGCCAAGTTCTTCAAAAACCTCCGCGTACAGCCCTATCGCGCCGTAGGCTGAATAGCAGCCCGCGCAGCCACAGGCAGCTTCTTTTTTATCCTTTGAATGCGGGGCAGAGTCGGTTCCCAGAAAGAACCGCTTGTCACCGCTTGCAATGGCATCCCTCAGGGCTTGCTGGTGCCGGTTGCGCTTCAGAATCGGAAGGCAGTAGAGGTGAGGGCGAATCCCCCCCACCAGCATGTGATTGCGGTTATACATCAGATGCTGAGGTGTAACCGTTGCGCCAAGATTGTCGCCTTGGTAATGCCTTACAAACTCCGCAGAATCGGCGGTGGTGATGTGTTCAAGCACAACCTTGAGGTTGGGGAAGGCTTCCAGTGTGGGTGCCAGAACGCGTTCAAGGAACACCTTCTCCCGATCAAAAATATCAATGTCCGCATCGGTGACTTCGCCATGAACAAGCAACAGCATGCCGCACTCTGCCATGGCTTCCAATACCGGGTAGATATTGCGGATGTCCTGTACGCCGGAAGCGGAGTTTGTGGTGGCTCCAGCCGGGTATAGTTTCGCTGCGACAACGCCTTCGGCGCTTGCTTCAAGGATGTCTTCGCGGTTCGTGGACTCTGTAAGATAAAGCGTCATCAATGGCCGGAAATTCGTGCCTTTGGCCGCTGCCAGTACGCGATCCCGGTACGCTGACGCTTCAGCGGCGTTTGTGACCGGCGGTACAAGGTTGGGCATAATGATCGCTCGCCCGAAGCAGGCCGCAGTTGCCGGCACGACGTCTTTTAGAACATCGCCGTCGCGAACGTGGAGGTGCCAGTCGTCGGGGCGTACAAGTGTAAGCTGTTCGGTCATGAGCTCGTTTCCGCAATACCTTCAAAGTGCTGAAAAAAAGAGACGTGAAAGGCGCGTTCGTTTTGGACGGCGCTTTGGCCCTGAGAAATTTTGCAAATTATAGCAGAACGCGCCGGTGATTGTTTTTCCTCTCGCCGACTAAAGAACGCCGATCTGTTGCCGTTAAACAGTGAAACCACGAAACATCCGTGAACCAACGGTATAACTGTTACGGCGCTCTTACGGCGCTCTTATGGCGCTTTTATGGCACTCGGCCTCCCCAGAAAATCGCTGAATATGCTGGCAACACTGGTGCTGGGATTGTTTTTGCCCGGGTCTGGTCAGGCTGGAAGCTATGGTGCCGGAATTTCAAACAGCCAGTGGTATCTTGCCGAATCTGTTTTCGAATGTTCTCTGGTGCACGAGGTTCCGGGCTACGGTCGGGCAATTTTCCGGCGCAGGGCCGGAGAAGACCTGTCATTTTTTCTGGAATCAGAATCCCGTCTCATGCGCCCAGGGCGAGGCTCGCTGGTTGTTGAGGCACCTGCCTGGCGGCCGGGAGTGGCGCCGAGGCCTGTGGGCGCGGTAAACGTATCCGAGGGGCGCCGCCAGGTATCTCTTGAGACGCGTCAGGCGGTAATTCTTGCGCAAAGCCTTCTGGACGGTATGCGTCCAACCGTTACTCGTGCGTCCTGGTACGATGGGAGCCCGGTTCGTGTGCAGGTTTCCAACATCAATTTTAACGGTCAGTATCAGCGTTATCGTTCTTGCGCTGCGAATCTGCTGCCGGTAAATATCGATCAGATAGGGCGCTCAAGAATAGTGTTCGCTAGTGGCAGCAAGACGTTATCTGAAACCGACATGAATCTGCTGGACGATATCGTGGCCTATCTTGGGGCCGATATCACTGTTGAGCGGGTGTTTGTCGATGGCCATAGCGACAGCATTGGAAGTCGTATTGATAATCGGGCATTGTCTGAGGATCGTGCCAATGTGGTGGCGGATTACCTGAAAAGCCGCGGAGTGGATCCGGACCTGATTACGGTGCGAGCACATGGAGATCAGTACCCGGTATCCAGGCGAGCCGCCGATAATCGCCGCACGACCATTCGTTTACAGCGCGAGGGCGAGCGCCCCGGCTTCCAGCAGGCCAATGGCTACGGCGGGTCCTCCGCTGGTTGATGCCGTGGGCTTGGATGCCCGACTCCCTCAGTAAATAGAACTCAATACTTCCAGATGGGCGTTCACGCTTTCTGCGAGCGCCTTCAAGTGGTAACCACCTTCCAGCGTCGAAATAATCCGGTCGTTACTGTGCTCGCTTGCCACGCCGGCCAGCATTTCGGTCAGCCAGCGGTAATCCTCGGTGTCCAGATTGAGTTCCCCCATTGGGTCGAGGCGGTGAGCGTCAAACCCTGCTGATATCAGAACAACCTGGGGTTTAAATGCGTTCAGGCGCTTGATCCATCCAGCTTCCACTTGTTTGCGGAATTCCGCAGCGGAACAGCCCGCTTCGATGGGGATGTTCACGATGTTATCGGCCTGCCGGTGCACGTGCGAGTGAGGATAGAAGGGATGCTGAAAACTGGAACACATCAGTATGCGTTCATCTCCGCTCACAATGTCCACCGTGCCATTACCCTGATGCACATCAAAATCAATGATGGCTACTCGCTCAAGATGATGGAAATTGAGCGCGCGCATAGCGGCCAGTGCGACGTTATTGTAAAAGCAGAAACCCATGGACTTGCTGCGTTCGGCGTGGTGGCCAGGAGGCCGCACACAAATGAACGCGTTGGTAACCTGACTGCTCATAACCATATCCACTGCCTGAATATTGGCACCTGCAGCCAACTTTGCGGCGCGCAACGTGTCAGGCATCATGGCGGTATCCGGGTCGGTGAACACCCGGCCACGAGTAGGTTGCATCATGTCGAGCTGTTGCAGGTAGCGTTCCGGGTGCACGCTTAAAAGCTGATCGCGGGTAATTTCCTCTGGGCGCACCCAGTCGAGCTTCTCAGCGATTCCGGTGTCGGCGATGTAACTGATGATGGCGGCCAGACGGCCAGGGCTTTCGGGATGCTCCGGCCCCATGTCATGTTTCATGCAGTCATCGTGGGAAAAAAATGCGGTGGTCATAAATCTCGAAACGCCCCGACTTTACTTGTGTTTTCTTTAATCCTATCAGGGATAATCCGATGGCGCCGCGTTTCTTTGGTCTTATAGGGGCGATAGGCATTTCACATCGGTTCGTCTATGCCTAAGATAGAACAAACACATGAAGGAGAGTCAGCTTGAGCACCCGGTACCTGGAAAGCCTGTTCAATCCTGCTTCCATAGCAGTCATAGGGGCGTCGGAGCGGTCAGACAATCTTGGCGGTATGGTGTTACGAAACCTGATGAGCGGCAGCTATCCGGGCAAGCTTCTGGTGGTTAACCAGAATGATTATGACAATGTGCATGGTGTGCCCTGTGTCAAAAAAGTGTCCAGAATGGAGTTTTCGCCGGATCTCGCCATTGTCTGTACGCCACCGGATACGGTAGCCAAGACCATAAGGCGCCTTGGCGAAGCGGGCGTGCGAACGGCGATTGTGATGACCGGCGGTATGTCCCGGACTCACAGTAAGACCGGGCAGCCTCTGATGTACTCGGTTCGTGAGGCGGCTAAGGAAACCGGTATCCGGGTTCTGGGCCCGAACACGATTGGCCTTATGGTGCCGGCCAGAAGCCTTAACGCCACTTATGCGCACATGGGTGTCCTTCCTGGCCGCGTGGCGTTTGTGGGCCAGTCGGGCACTATCGCCAGCTCGGTGATTGACTGGGCGTTTGCCCGAGGAGTTGGCTTTTCTTACTTCCTCACTCTCGGCGATGGTATGGACATCGATCACGATGATTTGATTGACTACCTTGCCCAAGACACCCAGACCCGCGCTATTCTGATGCACATTGAGCATATTCCCAACGCCCGGCGCTTCATGTCGGCCGTGCGGGTGGCGTCCAGAACCAAACCTGTAATTGTGGTTAAATCCGGGCGCGTACCAGAATCTGAATGGCTTCCCCATAAGTTGCCTGATGGCATCACGCGCAGTGATCCCATATACGATGCCATGCTGCAGCGTGCTGGTGTTCTGCGGGTTGACGGGCTTGGGCAGATGTTTGATGCGCTGGAAACGCTCACCAGGATGCGACCGCTGCGCCGGGAATCCCTTGCGATTATGGCCAATGGGGTAGGCCCCGGGGTTCTGGCGGTTGACCGGTTGGCAGATCTGGGGGGTGAGCTGGCGAGCCTGTCCGAAACCAGTGTTAGCGCTCTGGCAGAGCTCTTGCCGCCTTACTGGACGCGCAAGAACCCCATCGATCTTAACTACGATGCGTCCCCGGAGCTTTACGGAAAGGCAATCAAAATTCTGGCCAAGGACCCCGAAGTAGCCAACGTGCTTGTGATGTATGCACCCAGCCTGACGGAAGACAGTCTGCAGATTGCCGATGCCGTTGTGCAGGCGGCAAAAGGCACGCGGCTCAATATCTTCACTTGCTGGCTAGGCCAGAGCACGGTTATGGAATCCCGCGAGGAGTTCTATCGTGCCGGACTACCTTCATTCTTTAATCCGGAGAAGGCGGTCGTCGCCTTCATGCAGCATGTACGGCACCAGCGAGTCCAGCGCCTGCTGACGGAAACTCCGGAATCCTTTACCGATCATTTCTCAGACCATACCAAAACCCGGCGGGTGGTCATGAATGCGCTTCGCTCCGACCGCAAGCATCTGTCGAGTCGGGAAGCCCGAGACGTGGTTCATGATTACGGCATTAACACCATTGAGACGGTTTATTGTGATGACGTAGAAGAAGTTCTTGAGGCTTTTTCCATAGAGCGCCGACCTGTGGACGTCACCATTGTCCACGAGCAGGCCTGCCACCCGTTTATGACCTTGAGTGTTACCCAGCGCCGTTATAAGGGTACGGTGCAGAAGCTGAACAATGAGGCAGCGATTATTGATGCCTGCCGTTTCCTGATGGAGGAATATCAGAAGCACTTCCCGGACAGCGGATTTCTTGGCTTCGCCATGCAGCGCTCCTATCAGCACGTTGGTGGCATCGAATTCAGCGTAGGAATCACCAGAGACGCCCAGTTCGGGCCTTTGGTTGTTTGCGGCGCCTCAGGGGCCCATATTAACGTGATGACGGACAGGCAGATTGCGCTGCCGCCGCTGAATATGGTTCTCGCCCGGGAGCTGTTGCGGCGAACCTATATGTACAAGCTGCTTAAAGAGCACAGCCTGAAGCCTGAATCGGATATCCGGGCAGTGTCAGAAACGCTGGTTACCCTCTCCCAGATAGTGATCGATATTCCCGAGATCCGTGGGCTGGAAATTTCTCCCCTGTTGTTCAACGAGCAAGGTGCCGTTGCCGTGAATGTGGCGATCAACCTTTCTGAAACGCCAGGCCGGCCGATTATTCAGCCTTACCCGAGAGAGCTTGAGGAGTGGCTGGTGCTTCCCAAGTCCGGTCGCCGGGTGACTATCCGCCCGGCGCTCGCCGAGGACGAACCATCGCACCGGGTATTCCATGAGCTTCAGTCGCCGGAATCCATTCGCTACCGGTTCTTCCAGTATCGTAAGCATTTTTCCCGGGAAGACGTCGCTCAGATGGTGCAGATCGACTACGACCGGGAAATGGTTTTTATTGCCAATGCGCCGAAAGAGGACGGTAAAGGGCAAGAAACACTCGGCACCGTGAGAACCTGGACAGACGCGGACAACCTGCAGTGCGAGTTCGCGGTGATGGTTCACGACAAAATGAAGGGTGAAGGTCTTGGCGTTGCCTTGATGCAGAAAATGATCGATTACTGCCGCGCTCGTGGCACCGTGGAAATGGTGGGCAATGTGCTGGCAGACAACCGGCCGATGCTGCAGCTTGCTGAGCACATGGGCTTTGAGGTGAAGTACAACGTTGAGGAAGAAGTGATGGATTTGCGGCTGGTGTTGAATGAGCCGGAAAAAGACTGGCAGAAGGAGCGGCTGGGGAAGAGCGCCCACTGAGGCCTTTCTGCGAAAGGCTCCAGCGGCGCTCAAGCGCCTGAGTGATTACTCTTCGATGATTGCCGAACGGTCTTCACCGCCCATGGCTTCCAGCAATCCCGGAATCAGTTTCGACAGTTCCAGGGTCATGAGGGTGAAAGCTGCATCAAATTTTGCGACAGCATCATCCACATCCACGTCGTCGAGCTGATCCTGAAGCGTTTCGCCAAATTTCAGCCGGCGGATACCCAGTTCTTCGTCCAGAATGAAGGACACGTTGTCGTCCCAGGTCAGAGCCAGCTTGGTAACTTCCATTCCCGCTTCCAGATGGTTGCGGATTTCGTCCGCCTTCAGATTCAGCCCTTTGCAGCGAACCACGCCGCCGTCTTCTGAAGGATCTTTCAGCTCACATTCATCGCCTAACACCACCTTGCCGGGCAGGTCGATGGATTCATTCAGCCAGCCCGTGAAGGTGAAGGCCGGTGCCTGCTTTACTACTGGCGGTCGCACGGGCAGAGAGCCCAGGCTTTTGCGCAGGGTTGAAGCCAGGTCTTCCGCCTGTTTTGCGGAGCCGGCATCCACTACCAGAACGCCGTCCTTCGGAGCAATATAAGCAAAGGAGCGGCGGTTCCGTGAAAATGCCTGGGGCAGCATTTCCAGCATGACCTGCTCTTTAATCTCGTCTTTTTCCTTGCGACGAACCTTGCGACCCTGTTCGATCTCGATGGCTTCGGCTTTGTCTTCAACTGCATCCTTGATCACTGGCCCCGGCAGGATTTTTTCTTCCTTGCGCAAGGCAATCAGGTGATAACCATTGGCACTGTGAACAAGCTGTTCACCGTGCTTGCCAAGAGGCGGAACCCAGCCCTGGCGAGTGGTTTCCTGTGGTCCACAGGGCTTGAATGCATCGCCGCTGAGCTTTTCTTCCAGCTCTTCAGCAGAGATATCAAACGGCTTGGTAAAACGGAAAACGCGGGCATTGCGAAACCACATCAGGCTTGATCCTTGTCTTTCATAATTGCATGGCCTCTACCATAGTTGCATGATCTCTACGAGCACTGTTTTGATGATAAAACCGATTACACCGGCCCCCAGCACAATAAACAGGGCGATGGTGCCAAACTTTCCGGCTTGTGATTTTTTGGCCAGATCCCAGACGATAAACCCCATCCAGCCAATAAGTACCGTTAGAAACACCAGCATGGCGATCTGCGAAAATACTGCTTCATTCATGACTTGCTCCGAACTCAATCTGGATTACTGTTCATCCCGCAGGAAAACCCAGTTGTTCTTGTCGGACTGGTCTTCGCTGAAATAGTAACCATCAAGGTCAAAACCCTTGAGGTCGTTTGCATCGGTAATACGATTCAGAATGGCATAGCGGCACATCAGGCCGCGGGCTTTTTTGGCGTAGAAACTGATCATTTTGTACTGACCGTTCTTCCAATCCTTGAATTGGGGGGTAATCAGCCGTCCTTCAAGATCTTTCTTCTTCAGGCTTTTGAAATATTCGTTCGAGGCCAGGTTTACCAGCACTTCGTCGTCGCTCTTCAGCAGGCGGTTTATTTCCCGGGTGATGCTATCACCCCAGAACGTGTATAGATCCTTGCCGCGTTTGTTCTCGAACTTTGTTCCCATTTCCAGCCGGTACGGCTGCATCAGGTCGAGAGGTTTGAGAATTCCGTACAGCCCGGACAGCATGCGCAGATGCTCTTGGGCGAAGCTGAAGTCCTGCTCGCTGAAGCTTTCGGCATCCAGCCCCGTATACACATCGCCTTTGAACGCCAGAATCGCCTGGCGGGCGTTTTGGGGAGAGAAGGGCGTGTGCCAGCTCTGAAAACGTTCGGTGTTCAACTGGCCCAGTTTGTCGCTGATACTCATCAGGTTGCTGACCTGATGAGGCTCCAGCTCTTTGAGCTGATCAATCAGTTCGCAGGCGTCGTCCAGAAAGTCCGGCTTGGTAAAGGTTTCCGTTGCCAGCGGGCTCTCATAGTCGAGGGTTTTAGCGGGTGAGATAACCATCAACATGTCAGATAATTCCTCATTGCAGAAACGTGAGTAACTGATCCCGGGTAAATGGCCAGTCGAGTTCATGCCCGGTATCAGTCCGCCGGAGCACGGGAATTCTCGTGCCGTAACGCTGTACCAGCTCCTCTGATTGCGCGATATCCACCACGTCCACCGGAATCGGAGCCGGCATGGGCGTACTCACCAGCAGGGCTTCGGCCAGCTCACACAGGTGGCATTGGGACGTAGTATAAAAAAACAGTTCCATTATTTCGGTTGGGCGTTTACTTGCTGGCCGTTTACCCCTGCGCTGTCACTGCCCATCAGGTATAGGTAGACCGGCATCAGCTCTTCCGGCGCCGGGTTTTGCTGCGGGTTTTCTGCCGGGTAGGCATGGGCTCGCATATTGGTTCTGGTAGCGCCGGGGTTCAGGCTGTTTACCCGCACATTGTGGTGTTTGTCATCCAGCTCATCGGCCAGAAGCTGGCTCAGGCCTTCGACTGCAAACTTGGATACCGCGTAAGCACCCCAGTAAGCCTTGGCTTGGCGGCCAACACCGGAAGACGTGAAGATAACCGAAGCAGCATCCGACTTGCGCAGCAGGGGGATCATCGCGCGGCTCAGCAGAAACGGAGCCGTAGCATTTACGTGCATGACCTTATTCCAGGTTTCCGGATCGTACATTTCCACTGGGCTACGATCACCAAGAATGGCGGCGTTATGCAACAGGCCATCAAGCTTCCCGAAGTTATCTTCCAGGGTCATGGCCAGTTCTTCGTAGTCTTTTACGGCAGCACCTTCAAAATTCATCGGCACTATGGCCGGTTTCGGGTGTCCATCGGCTTCGATTTCATCGTAGACCGACTCCAGCCTGCTCACGGTGCGCCCCACAAGAATCACAGTGGCTCCATGGGCGGCGAAGGTTTTGGCGGCTGTGCGGCCGATTCCGCTGCCCGCACCGGTCACCAGTATGATGCGGTCTTTCAGAAGATCAGCGGGTGCCTGGTAATCTTGCATAACCTGTCTCCGTATCAGGCTGGGGGTGTGTTAGAGCCGGTCAGTTTCAGAAGCGCGCTATTGTAACAGCTTTGCGAGATCGTTGACTGTGTCGGCGATGATGTCTGCTTGCCATAGGTCAACCGTTTCAGGCTCTTCGATATAGCCATAGCGCACGGCGATTGTTTTCATGCGGGCATTGCGACCGGCTTCAATATCCCGCTCATGATCGCCTACATACACCGCTCGGGCAGGATCTGCCCCGATCTGCTTGCAGGCCAGAAAAAGGGCTTCTGGTGCGGGCTTTCGATGGGTGACGTGATCCGGGCACACCAGCGACGCGCAGCGTGCCCCGAGGCCAAGAGCCTGAACAAGCGGAGCAGCAAAGCGTACCGGTTTGTTGGTCACGATGCCCCAGGGAATTCCCCGGTGCTCCAGCGACTGAAGCAGAGTGTCCATCCCATCAAAAAGACGGGTTTCAACGGCGACACCGGACTCATAAAGATCCAGAAAGGCTGTATGTTTATCGAGATAATCCGGGTGCTCTGGTTCCAGCCCGAAGCCTACCCGCACCATGGCCCGAGCGCCGTTGGAGACGGATCGGCGTATGTGCTCCGCCGGGAGTGCCGGGAGCCCGTGTTGCTGGCGCAGCTCGTTAAGGCAGCGGATAAAATCAGGCGCTGTGTCGATCAGTGTGCCATCCAGATCGAACAGAACGGTTGAGGGTTGTTCAATTTTCACGGATATCCCGGGCGTGCATCAGATAATTTACATCCACATCCCGGCCCAGCTTGTAGGAGCGGGTAACAGGGTTGTAGGTCATACCGGTCAGTTCACGTACGTCCAGCCCGGCGTGGCGCAGGTAATCGGACATTTCCGATGGGCGGATAAACTTTTTCCATTCATGGGTGCCCTTGGGAAGCATGTTCAGAACGTATTCAGCACCAACAATGGCAAACAGAAAGGATTTGGGGTTGCGGTTGATGGTAGAAACAAACAGGTGTCCGCCGGGCTTCAGCAGAGCAGAGCAAGCTTTGATAACCGAAGCCGGGTCTGGCACATGCTCCAGCATTTCAAGGCAGGTAACAGCGTCGTACTGGCCGGCATGTTCGGGGTCACGGGCCAACTCTTCAACGGTGATTTGCCGGTAGTCCACCTTGATCCCGCTTTCCAGGCCATGCAGCCGTGCAACGGCAAGGGGCGACTCGCCCATGTCTATGCCGGTCACATGAGCACCCCGCAGAGCCATGCCTTCTGACAGTAACCCACCACCACAGCCTATGTCCGCAACCCGCTTACCAGCAAGCGATACCCGCTCGTCGATGTAGTTCAGGCGCAACGGGTTAATATCATGCAGCGGCTTGAACTCGCTGGTGGGATCCCACCAGCGGCTGGCCAGGGCTTCAAACTTTGCGATTTCGTTACGGTCAACGTTCTGGTTTGTCATGTTACGTTCTGCCTGATCAATCTGTCGGAATTCGGTTAGTCAGCCTGTTGCTGCCGGATTTTTCTGGCCCAGTCCTCAACGCGAAGCATAAGATCCGGGACATCAATACGCGTCAGTTTTCCATCCTGTACCTGAGGTACGCCGTTAATCCAACTATGGGTTACTGCGCGGCCATGATTGCTGTAGACAAGGTGGGAGGCAGGATCGTAAACCGGCTGAATAAACGGGTCGCTGAGATCAACAGCGATAATGTCTGCCAGCTTGCCGGCTACCAGTGAGCCCAGTTCGTGTTCCCGGCCCAGAGCCCTGGCGCCATTGAGCGTTGCTACTTGAAGTGCCTGATGGGCAGAGAGCGCGGCCGCATCATTGGCGACCACTTTCGCAACCATGGCCGCAGTGCGGATTTCACCGAACAGATCCAGGTCGTTGTTGCTGGCCGCACCGTCCGTTCCTATTGCGAGGTTAATTCCGCGCTCCATAAGCTTCTGGGCAGGGCACAGGCCGCTAGCGAGCTTGAGGTTGGATTCGGGACAGTGGATAACGTGTGTTCCGGTGTCTGCGAGCAGGGCAATGTCCGAGTCGCTGATTTGGGTCATGTGCACGCACTGGGTGTTGGTGCCAAGAACGCCAAGCTCTGCGAGCCGCTCGATAGGGCGTTTACCCTGTTTGTCTATGGCATCTGCCACTTCAAATTCGGTTTCATGCAGATGAATCTGAATGCGGGCACCCGTTCTTTTGGAGAGCGCGACAGCTTCAGTTAACGGCCCGTCCGATACGGTGTAGGGCGCGTGTGGGCCAATCGCGGGCATGATGTAATCGTCGCCTTGCCATGCATCAATCAGTGCCTCGCCTTTGCTCAGATATTCATCTGGACCGCTCCCCCATACCGTGGGAAAGTCCAGCAGAGGAAAGCATATCTGCGCGCGCATGCCGGTATCGTGCGCCATCTGGGCCACAATCTCCGGGAAAAAATACATGTCCGAGAAGGTCGTCGTGCCGGTTCTCAACATTTCCGCCATGGCCAGTTGCGTGCCGTCGGCAATAAACTGCTCGCTGATAAAACGGCCTTCTGCCGGCCAGATATGATCGTTCAGCCATGTCATCAGAGGAAGGTCATCTGCCATGCCACGAAACAGCGACATTGCCGCATGACCGTGCATGTTGATCAGCCCAGGCATAACCACGTGGTGGGGAAGTTCAATCGTCTCGCGGGTACGGAATTCGTGATCCGCTTCCGCCATGGGTAACACTGCGGCAATTTTGGTGCCCTGAATGATAACGGCCTGATGCTCAAGCACCACTCCGGAAGGTTCAATCGGAATCAGCCAGCGCGCGTTGATGCGAATATCGGCTGCGGTGATGGTATCTGCCGTCATTAACCCTGCCTTGCAGCGCCGGCCACGAATCAGGTTGAGCACAAAAAAAGTGCACAAGCGCGCCGGACAATGAAATGTAGCCCGAAAGTATAACCGTTATACTGCCCGTTTTCAGCGTTATGAAACCGGAGCCACGCAATGAATTATTCTAAGGGATCTCCCTCTTTAAGTGCCTCTTCTCCCGGCGCGACAGGTACGGTTGCCCTCCGATGGCACGGCAGCAGCCTGGAACTGCTTGATCAGCGCCTGTTGCCGGCTCAGGAACACTGGGTGACTCTGGAAGGCGCGTCCGGTGTTGCGCAGTGTATTCAGGATATGGTGGTGCGCGGTGCACCAGCGATTGGTATCAGTGCTGCTTACGGTGTCGCTCTGGCCGCCCGGCACGCCGGAGGCGGAGACTGGAAAGCTGAAATCGAACAGGCCATTCGTGAATTAGCTGCCTCCCGGCCGACCGCCGTGAATCTGTTCTGGGCCTTGCAGCGAATTGAGCGGGTGTTTCACGCTTGTGACTCTCTCAGCGAAGCGCAGAAGCGGCTGGCGGATGAAGCAGTCGCCATTCATCAGGAAGATCTTGCTGGCAACCTTGCCATGGCTGATCACGCCCTCGAGGCAATGGGGTTTTCAGTGGGTACCGGCAAACCCATGTCTGTCTCGGTTCTGACCCACTGCAACACGGGTGCACTCGCAACGGGTGGCTATGGCACGGCGCTGGGTGTTATTCGCCGACTTCATGAGAAAAAGTTGCTGAAGCAGGTTTATGCCGACGAAACCCGGCCCTGGCTGCAGGGGAGCCGCCTTACTGCCTGGGAGCTTATGCGGGAAGGTATTCCGGTGACTCTGAATGCCGATGGTGCTGCTGCGGCCATTCTTGCAGCGGGTGAGGTCCAGTGGATCATCGTTGGCGCCGACCGGATCACTGCGAACGGGGATGTGGCCAACAAGATTGGTACTTACAGCCTTGCTGTGCTGGCGCGTTATCACAAAGTCGGATTTATGGTCGTGGCGCCGTCCAGCACCGTGGATATGTCGCTTGCGTCAGGTGAGGATATTCCCATCGAAGAGCGAGACGGTGTGGAGGTTCGGGAGATTCGTGGTATTCCGCTGGCTCCGGAAGGTGTGCCGGTGTTCAACCCGGTGTTCGATGTTACGCCTGCAAACCTGATTGACCTGATCGTTACGGAGAAGGGGGTGGTGCGGAACCCGAATATTACGGGAATGCACGGGCTATTTGGGTGATATTTTTTTTTCGGCAGGAGCTTTGCTGTCCGGCAGCCCGTTCTGTTGTTCCTCAAAACTGGCACGGAGTTCCGCTACCTGTTTTTCCTGGTCTTCCACGAAGTGCAGTGACATCTCAAAACTCTGCCGGGTGAACTCCAGCACCTTGCGGAAGCCTTCATCTGAGAGGGTTCGCGCAGAATCATGGCGGCGGAAGATGTTGATAAATTCCCGCTCCCGCTCAAACTGCAATGGCACTCTAGCCACCCCCCAGTCGTTCAGGATCTGCCAGACCTCCGGGTTGTAGTTCCGGGTGGTGCGCATGATAAATGGGATGGGGTCATTTCGTGCGATAAGGGCTGTCAGACGAAGAATCAGCTCAAAAGAAAGCGTGGTAGTGCCGTTCTCGATGGCTTCAAGAACGGACTTGTCGCGGAGATTAAGAGCTTCGCTCATCTCCGACAGCGTCAGCCCGGCGACCTCCCGGATGTCCTTCAGGGATTGGCCCGCAGCCAGCATGGCCCTGAGCTGATCTTGGGAGTTGATCAGCGCTCGGCCTACTCGCAATGAAGTGTCCGTGGCGCGTGCGCCAAAGCGGAATGCCGATCCGGTCAGGCTGGTCAGCCGATCAATGATGCCTTCTGGCGCTTTTTCCGATGCGGCCGGTTTGCTCAGGTTGTCAACTTCTTCCAGCGACCGCATGGCATGGAGTGCATCCAGCAGCATGTCCTGCAGGGCACGAGCCCTGCTCTGGTTTTCCTGTTCGCTGGGGGCCTGCTTGTCAGCTTTCTGGCTCATTACTGCGCTTCAGCCTGAGCCGCAAACTGTTGTGGGGAAAGAATAGAGGCCATCCTGTTATCCAGTTCCAGCATATCAGCCATGATGTTGCCGCCTTCGCGAATCACAAAATCCAGCTCTTCGTCGGTAGTGCTAAGATCCGCAGCCTGCTGGTCCTGCCAGTCTTCAAGCTCATCAAGAGACTCGAAAGGCTTCTCGTCCCGCAGTTCCCGGCGCGCATTGGCGATAGTCAGTCGAGTGCGCTCGATCTGTTCCTGCTGGGTAGTGCGCTCGCCCAGGTTAAGGCTCACGGTATCTCTTTGGCGTTGCTCTTTGAGGAAATCGATCTCCTGCTGAAGAAGGCTGAACTCAGGGCTGCTGGCAAAGCGATCGTCATGGCGTTTACGGAGTTCGTCAATGATGCCGCTGAAGTCAAAATACCGGGTATGCGGGACGGCTTCGATCTGATCCCAGGGCAGGGCATGATCCAGCGCATCCTCACCGATACGGGTTTTATCGATACGTGAAGGAATCTCGATATCCGGAATCACACCTTTGTGCTGGGTTGAGCCCCCGGATACGCGGTAGAACTTCGACTGGGTGATTTTTAGTTGGCCGTGGTTCAGTGGGCGAACAGCCTGAACCGTGCCTTTACCAAACGTTTGTGAACCGACTACCAGGCCGCGGCCGTAATCCTGAATTGCACCTGCAAAAATCTCCGACGCCGATGCGCTCATGCGGTTGGTGAGAACCACCAAAGGCCCGTCATAGGCAACCGATGCGTCGTCGTCATTGAGAACCTGAACCTCGTTGCTCGAGTTGCGGATCTGAACCGTGGGGCCGGTATCAATAAACAGGCCGACCAGGTCATTAGCTTCTTGCAATGCACCGCCGCCATTGTTACGCAGATCCATCACCAGACCATCTACTCCGTCCTGCTGCAGTTCCGTAATCAGTTTGCGGACATCACGGGTAGTGCTCTTGTATAGGGGGTCTCCTGCCTGCATGGCGCGGAAATCGGCGTAAAACGTTGGAATGGTAATCACCCCGACAGTGTATTTTTCGCCATTGCGCTCAAACTCAATGGTGTCTTTGCTGGCGCTTTGCTCCTCAAGTTTGACCTCGTCACGGCTGATGGAAATGGATTTGGTCAGGGTTTCGTCGGTCGCGCTGGCAGGAACCACTTCGAGCGTGACCACAGAGTTCCTCGGGCCGCGGATAAGATCGACCACTTCATCAAGGCGCCAGCCGATCACGTTGACCGGTTTTTCGCTCTCCTGCGCAACCGATACAATTCTGTCGGCAGGCTGGAGCTGGCCTTGTTTGGAGGCCGGGCCGCCCGGAACCAGCCGGACGACTTTGGTGTACTCGTTGTCTGCCTGCAGAACTGCGCCAATACCTTCAAGCGAGAGACTCATATTAATGTTGAAGTTCTCTGATGTGCGCGGCGAAAAGTACGAGGTGTGCGGGTCCCACATGCCAGTAAATGCATTCATGTAGGCCTGAAAAGCGTCCTCGCTTCGGGCCTGATAAGCTCGCTTGAGCTGGCCTTCATAGCGACGCTTCAGGCTGTCGGTGATGGCTTCGTCGTCGGTGCCATTGAGCCGTTGCGCGAGCACGGCATTTTTGATGCGTTTCACCCAAAGCTCATCAAGCGCCTTTTCGTCCGGCTCCCATTCTGCTTCTGAACGGTCAAGCAGAATACTTTCATTGGAGGTGAAGTTCAGGTTCTCGATGCCATCGTCAATGGTATCGAGCGCAAACTGAAGGCGCTCGATAATGCGTTGCTGAACCAGGTTGTAGATATCAAACCCGGGCTTTAGCTGGCCGGTTTTAAGGGCTGATCCTAACCGGCTTCTCACTCTGTCAAGTGCCTGGACATCGCTGCCCGTCAGATAGACTCGCTGGCCATCGAGATAGTTCAGATAAGCATCAAATACGTCGCCGGAAAGCTTGTCGCTGATACCGAGGTCGCGGAAATGGGTGAACTGCAGTTGCCTGGCAATGAGAATGTTGGCTCGTGCCTGGTCGATCGTTGGGGCAACAGGTGTATACGCCTCTGGTGCGGTCGTTTTTGCCTGAATGCCGAAAGGTGCTGACAGAAGCAGGGCAACGGTGAGCGCTTTGCACACACCCATACGGCCGGCTTTAAGCGGCGCGCGACGGACAAATGTTTTTTCCGCGATGGTCATATAGGCATACCTGACGATGCTGGGTACCTGCCAGACGTATCTGGAACCGGTTAACCCGTGGGCTGATTGATTTATTGTAGGCAAGGGCTACACCCGTTGCTATAGGCACGGCGTATCGATTCGTGACAATCTGTCCATGAACCCGGTAGGTTTTCGTCGAAAGTATTTTTAATATCAGTGCTTTGAGAATGGTTCGCGCACAAAGTCGGAATGGTGGCATGCGGTACTTGCGGCGGAGGGATTCGCCCTCCGCCTTTCAGACAACTCAGGTGAAGGGTTTTTCCTGTTCCGCATGCTCAAGCAGCAGAGCCGGTGGCGCAAAACGCTCACCGTGGGCTGCAGCCAGTTCTCTGGCCCGCTCAGCAAAGGCTCTTACACCATACTGATTAATAAACTGTATGGCACCGCCCGTCCAGGGCGCGTATCCAATACCGAAGATGCTGCCGATATTGGCATCTTCTACGGTGCGTAACACGCTTTCTTCCAGGCAACGAACGGTTTCAATCGCCTGAATGAACAAAATGCGGTCTTTCAGATCCTGCAGTTTCACCTGACAAGCTTTGTCGTTATCCACGTAGAGCGTTTCAAGCTCTGGCCATAGGTACTTCTTGCCCTTGGCGGGATACTCATAGAAGCCAGCGCCGGCAGCCTTGCCTTTGCGGTTATGGCCGTTAACCATCTGATCGATGATGGCTTCCGCCGGGTGTGCATTCCATGTGCCGCCTGCAGCTTCCGTGTCTTTCTTGCTCTGAGTGCGGATGTGCTGCATCAGCGTCATGCTGACCTCGTCGGAGATGGTCAGAGGGCCAACAGGCATACCGGCCAGCAAACCGGCGTTCTCGATGCTGGATGGATGGATACCTTCGCCCAGCATACAGATGCCTTCGTTAACGAAGGTGCCGAAAACCCGGGAGGTGAAGAAACCGCGGCTATCGTTCACAACCACGGGAATCTTGCCGATCTGCTGGACGTAATCGAAGGATCTCGCCAGGGTTTCGTCGGAGGTTTTTTCGCCGACAATAATTTCCACAAGCTGCATTTTGTCTACGGGTGAGAAAAAGTGCAGGCCAATGAAGTTTTCCGGCTTGGCAGAGGCTTGTGCTAATTGGGTAATGGGAATGGTGGAGGTGTTGGAAGCAAAAATACCGTTGTTAACCAGCTTCGGCTCGGCCTCTACGGTAACTTTGGCTTTCAGATCACTATCCTCAAACACAGCCTCAATCACGAGATCGCAACCTTCCAGATCGGCGGCAGAGTCCGTGGTTTTAATGCGACTCAGTATTTCGGTTTTTTTCTCTTCGGTCATGCGGCCCCGGCTGACTTTTTTCGCCAGCAGGTTTTCAGAGTAGCTCTTGCCTTTCTCGGCGCCCTCGAGAGAAATGTCTTTAAGTACCACTTCGATACCACGACTGGCCGTGGAATAGGCAATGCCTGCGCCCATCATGCCGGCGCCAAGCACACCCACCTTTGTGAAGTTCTCTTTCTCTACACCTTTAGGGCGGCTGCCACCGGCATTAATATCATTGAGCTGAAACCAGAAGGTGCCAGTCATATTCTTGGCGACTTGACCAATTACCAGTTCGGCGAAATAGCGGGTTTCGATCAGACTGCCGTTGTCGAAATCAACCTGTGCGCCTTCAACAGCGGCAGACAGAATGCGTTCCGGGGCCGGGTAGCAGCCTTTGGTTTTCTGCTTCAGCATGGCAGGGGCAATGGCCAGCTTCTGTGCCATGGCCGGATGGTGAGGCGCACCACCTGGCAGCTTGAAACCTTTTTTATCCCAGGGCTGCTGGCACTTGGGGTTGGCCTCAATAAATGCTCGAGCCTTCGCCATCATGTCTTCTACAGAGTCGGCCAGTTCATCAACGATACCGGCTTTCAGGGCAGCGGATGGGCGCACTTTTTTGCCTTCCATCAGGAATGGGAAAGCAGCTTCCAGGCCAATCATTCTGGGCAGGCGCTGAGTACCGCCGCCACCGGGAAGCAGGCCAAGTGTTACTTCAGGAAGCCCCAGTTGAATGCTGTTGTCGTTCAGCACTATGCGGTGGTGGCAAGCCAGGGCAATTTCGAGGCCACCGCCCAGCGCCGCACCGTTGATCGCTGCTACCACAGGTTTGCCGCAGGTTTCCAGCGCGCGCATCTGAGCCTTCATGCCGTTGACCATGTTTTCAAAGGCCTGGGCGTCGTCGCACGTTACTTTGTGAATCTCTTTCAGGTCGCCACCGGCAAAGAAGGTTTTCTTGGCAGAGGCAATGACAATGCCAAGAATGTTTTCCAGGTCGCCCTGGACTTTGCTGACGGTTTCATCGAGGGCTTCACGGAACGCCGAGTTCATGGTGTTTGCAGACTGCCCCGGCATGTCGATGGTGAGGGTCAGAATCTGATCTGAACCCAGTTCGTAACGGATGGCACTCATAATCGGTTCTCCTTACAGAAAAAGTGTGGGGGGTTCAGACCCGCTCAATGATGGTGGCAATGCCCATGCCGCCGCCAACGCACAGCGTCGCCAGTCCGAAGCGCAGTTCACGACGCTCCAGTTCATCCAGCAGGGTGCCCAGAATCATCGCGCCGGTAGCACCGAGGGGGTGGCCCATGGCGATTGCACCGCCGTTTACGTTCACTTTTTCATCTGGAACCGAGAGCTCCTTCTGGAAGCGCATTACCACGGAGGCAAAGGCTTCGTTTACCTCAAACAGATCAATCTGATCAACAGTCATGCCCGCCTTTTCCAGCGCCTTGAGGGTCGCGGGAGCAGGGCCGGTAAGCATAATGGTCGGATCGGTACTGGTGACTGCAGTGGCAACAATACGGGCGCGTGGTTTGAGGCCCATGGCCTTACCTTTCGCCTCGCTGCCGATCAGGATGCCGGTAGCGCCGTCCACCATCCCGGAAGAGTTGCCGGCGTGGTGAACATGATTGATTGTCTCCACATAGTGGTATTTTTCACGGGCCACACCGTCAAAGCCCATGTCCCCCATCATCTGGAAGGAAGGTTTGAGGCCTGAAAGGGACTCAACGGTAGTGTCGCCTCTTATATGTTCGTCGTGATCCAAGATAACGACGCCGTTCTGGTCGGTGACCGGAATGATCGACTTGGCGAAGTAACCCTGCTTCCAGGCATTGGCCGCTTTCTGCTGGGATTTTACTGCGAAGCCGTCGACGTCCTCACGGCTGAAGCCTTCCAAGGTAGCAATAAGGTCGGCGCCAATACCCTGAGGCATGAAGCCAGTATGCAGGTTGGTTTGCGGATCCATGGCCCAGGCACCGCCATCAGAACCCATAGGTATTCGGGACATGGACTCCACGCCGCCGGCAACGACCATATCTTCCCAGCCTGAGCGCACTTTCATAGCGGCCAGGTTAACGGCCTCCAGACCTGAAGCGCAGAACCGGTTAAGAGTGACGCCTGATACTTTCTCGTCCCAGTCGGCAGCGAGGGCGGCAGTTTTGGCAATGTCGGCGCCCTGGTCGCCAACGGCGGTGACGCAACCAAGTACTATATCGTCTACCTGAGCGGTATCCAGATTGTTTCTCTGCTGCAGCGCATTGAGCACAGTGGTTAGCAGTGTAATGGGTTTGACACTGTGCAGTGAGCCGTCTTTTTTTCCACGCCCTCTGGGAGTGCGGACCGCGTCGAAGATATACGCCTCGGTGGTCATTGCTTTTCCTTTGATGATTGTTGCTTTGTGGTTTACTTACCAGAAGCATCACCATAGCCCTTTGATAGCACTGTGGGTAATGACTCGGCCTGCCAATCGGATTGGCGAAATTGCTCAGAGACCATGACAGACGAGGTCGCGGCTTCTATGTTTATAAATAGCAGCAAGGATTTCCCAGACGTTCTCAAGCGGATTGCGGAGGCACAAAATCATGTCTTTCAGAGATGCGATCGATAACTTTTACGAACGGCTGGTCGTGGATGCTATTGATGCGACGAGAGAGCCGGGGGATACCGCAGACTTCCTGACCGACGTAATGTGCGTCGCTCTGAACCGGCTACCTTCCAGATATTACAGGCACACCATTGATATGATGTTTTATCTGGCGGATGAAGAGCTCAGGGGTATGAAAGACAAATCCCTGGCTGCCGTTCAAGGTGCCAGGGAGTTTGTCAGAGAGCATAAGAGGGAGTGAGGCTCCGAATGCTCAGTTTGTGATCAGGTTGTCCAAAGCGCTATTCAAACGGCTTGCCAGAGACGGATCGGCAGGCTGACCAGCCGACTGAATACACCAGCTGGCGACCAGAGCTTCAATGCTCTGGAGGGCGTCGTCAGATTTTTCGGCCGAGCCCATTCCTTCTGCCAGGCGCTGAACCTGAATCACCATGCGTTTTTGCTGGTCTGCTTCCGGTGACGGCACGCCGGCCAGGATCTCTGCGCGAATGACCAGTTCTTGATCGCTCAGTTCGCCTACGCTTTCTGCGAGTGCGGTCCATTTGTCTGGGAAAGTACCTCCCGCAGGCGCTTCGCCCTCCGTGCGGACAAGCACAAGTGTTTGCCATTCAGAGATGCCCGCTTTGAGCTTTTGTGCCGAAACAGCTTGGCTTAGTCTTTGTTTTTCTCTCTGGATCCGTTCTTTTACCACCGCAGATACTTGGGCAGCATCGAGGCTGCGAAGTGCGGTAGCCGTCTGCTCCAGCGCCTGCGCGTTCTGATCGAAATTCACACTGGCAACCTGTTGCAGTAATGCCTCCGCTGCCGTGTCAGCTTCTTTTGTAGCCTGCTGCTGCTCTGATCGTTCAGTGTCCCTGCGCGCAAAAATTTCATCACAGGCTTTGCGGAATGCCTGCCAAAGCTTGCGGTCTTCCCTGTGGCGGGTGATTCCGACGGCTTTCCAGTCTGACTGCAGCGCTTTGGCCTTGTTCATGGCCTCTTGAAGAGGTTGGTGTTCAGTCAAAGCCTGTGCTTGTTCGACGATTGCCCGCTTCAAGGCTTCGTTTTTCTGATGCTCCTGATCAATGGGTGCTTCGAGCTTTTTTAGGAGTTCGTCAAATTGCTTCTGTACCTGGCGGTTGTCCCGGAATTCTATGGGCCAGGCAGATTTCCATTCCTGGCGGGCGGTTTGCAAAATGTGGTCGACAGCTTTCCAGTCGATTGTGTTCCAGTCTGCGCTGTTAACGAAATGCTCCAACTCAGCGCAAATTGCTTTGCGCTGAGCCAGGTTCGCCTTCTTCAGGCCAGACTTGGCCTTAAAATAGGTCTTGCAGGGTTCATAGGCTTTGTCAGATGCCTGTTTGAAGCGCGACCACAGAGTGCGGTCTGAAGATCCACCCAGGTCCCGCCACTCCTGCTGCAGCTCTTTTATGCGCTCGGACTTCGCTTCTGGCTCAATGGGTTGCTCTGCCAGATGCTCCATCTGTTCACAAAGCGCTATCTGCTTGGGTTCGGTCGCAAATCCCTGCCAGTCAGTCAGCTCTCTGAGTTGCGCGGTAAGCAGCTGCATGCGTGCCTGAAAGCTCTTGCTGTGGCGATGATCGAGCGCTTTGAAATACTGCTGTGCGGTTTTCAGAAGTTGCCTGGACTCTTTTAGCTGTTTAGCCTCAAGAGCGTCTTCCAGTTGATCCAGCGTTATTTTCAGGCTATCTGCCGAGGCCTGCTGCTGTTTCAGGTCATCATTCGCTTTAATCGGAGCCTTGGGTTTTCCGGCCAGCTTGCGCGCAGGTTCCAGTAAAGCCGGCGCAGGGAAGCCTTGAGGCCAGTTGATCTCTTTCAGCAGGATCAAAGCACGCTCCCGGTCTTCAGGGTTAGCTTCTTCCAGCTCAAGGGCGGCAGAAAGGGCTAACAGTGACTCTTTTGCCTGGGTGATATGGCGGATTGCGGAAATATAGTTACGCAATGCCATCATTGAAGCCTCGTAGGCTTTTTGCTGCTGTTTTTCAACTTGAGTATCGCGGGTTGCTTCCAGCCATCGATTTTCCTGAGTTTTCTGAAGAGCGTCCAGCGAGGCGAGGGAGGCGAGTTCTTCAGCAGGCTGATGGCGGAGATCTTCAAGGGTCTGGGCCATAAGAGCCAGAGTTTCATCCCGCTGGAGCTGTTGTTCACGCTGCCGCTTTTCTTCTACCCGGGCTGCCTGCATGTCAACTACCCGTTCCCGGCAGCGGTGCACCGACTGCAGGAACTCACTGAGCTGATCCGGCGTTGCACTGGACTCTACCGCCGCCCATTGGTTCAGAAGCGTGTCCAGACGAGCCCCATAGAGCTTAGTGTCGTCGCTTTTTGCCTGGTCGCGGGCATTGCTGATCAGTGTAGCAATGGTTCCGGAAACAGCTTCCTGGCGAGTCAGCTCCTCCCGAATGACCTGCAGCTTCTGCCGCACCAATTGGTATACACCTTTGTCACGGCCTTTTGCCTGTTTTTGAACGCGCTGAAGAAGTTCGGCGCCCTGAAGCTGTTCGGCGGCTCTGAGCCGAATATCCGCTGTTAAACCATCAATCGCCAGGCTCGCAGCAACTTCCTGAGTCGGGGCCGCTTGCAGTGCCTGAAGTTGCTCATCCCTTAGGTCTGCACGCTTATCCTCCGCCGGCACAGCATCCGGTTGCGCCCGGGAAGCTGTTTTGCGGTCTGGTGCTGTGGGTTTGCGGGATTTAAACAGTTTCTGGAGGAATGCAGCCATGAAGATGTCCTTTGGGATTGAAACCAGTCTACGGTGTCGGGCAAAGTAAGCCGGCACCGGCCATCGGCGTTCTGTAACCGGTTGACGTAGCGGTCTCGTCGTCACCGTCATCAGAAAGCCGGACACTGCCGTCGGGGGATTCAGGAATCAGCGCCGGCGGCATTAAATCGGGGCTAGTCTAGCTTTTTGTGAGCGTTTGCGGGAAGGGCTGAATGGCAAAACAGGAAAATAGTGACGATCAGGAGTACAAGGCACGCTCGGTGGCGTTGAGGCTGCTTGCCCGCCGGGAACACAGCCGTCAGGAGCTGACGCTGAAATTACGGCAGCGCAAGCTTGATAGCTCGGTTATCTCGATGGTTCTGGATGATTATGAGAGCGCGGGCTGGCTGGATGACAACCGCTTTGCGGATGTCTACTCACGCCAGCGTATTGATTTGGGTTATGGCCCCCTGAGAGTGCTGGCAGAGCTGCAGCAGCGCGGTATTCATCAGACTCCGGACTGCCTTGATGAGCTTGCTGATGCAGACTGGATCCGCAATGCGCTTGTGCTGAGAAAAAAACGTTTCGGTCTGTCTGACCTGAGTGATGACTGGGACGAAAAGGTGCGTCAGGCCCGCTTCCTTACTCGCAGGGGGTTCACTGCAAGCCAGGTGGAGCGGGCGCTTGAGGTCAGTAAACCAGCCGATCCTGACATCTGAGTGTCAGAGCGTTGGCGGTATCGTTCCAAGTTCCGGGGGCAGGCTGGCCCGCATGTCAGCCCCGTCTTCGGATAGTCCTCCGGGGGAGCTTCCTTTACGACCCTGTTCCAAACCGACAAACGATGATTCTGTGGTGGCAGCTATGTCTTCTGTGGGCTTCATCATCCGTGCGAGCACGTCATAGTAACGGCGAATATTCTGCACGTAGAGAACGGGTTCGTGGCCCCGGGCATAACCGAAGCGAGTCTTTTTGTACCATTCTTTCTGCGCCAGCAATGGCAGAAACTCCTTCACATCCATCCAGCGGTCAGGATCTTTGCCGGCACTTTCGGTAAGCCTGCGGGCATCTTCCAGATGTCCATATCCCACATTATATGAGGCCAGAGCAAACCAGGTGCGATCGGGCTCGGCGATGCGCTCTGGAATTTTCTCGTGAACCATACGGAAATACTTGGCCCCTCCCTGAATGCTCTCTTCCGCGTCCAGTCGGTTGTTGATGCCGATGTAGTTCGCTGTGTTGCGCGTCAGCATCATCAGCCCACGAACGCCGGTTGGCGAGACCGCATTGGGGCGCCAGTGTGACTCTTGATAGCCAATGGCGGCGAGCAGTCGCCAGTCCATATTGAAAATAGAGGCGTTGTCCTGGAACAGAGTTTTGTAACTGGGTAGCCGATTTTCGACGTGGTGCATGAAAGTGCGTGCGCCCACATAGTTCAAATGATCCAAGTGGCCGTAAAAGCGTTCTGAAAGTTGCGCTATGGTGCCGTCTTCGCGCATTTTTTCAAAAAATGCTTTTGCGGCGCTGACCAGCGAGTCGTCCTGGCTTGCCGGGAATAGCCATGCCAACTCTTTGGCGTCGCCAAGAGCGAACCCCTGCTTTACCTGAGGGAAAAATACGTGGTTGAGTTCAAGTTCATTGGAAGAGACAACAGCGTAAGAGAGTTCGCCAGTTTCCACGCGGGCAAGAATGCCGGCGGCATCCAGGCCTGGATGCACCTGCCAGAAGATATCCGGGGTTTTGCCTGTAAGAGCCTGCAGTTGATACTCATGATTGCTGTCGGACACCAGGTGCAGGGTTTGGCCGACGAGGTCCGTAAGTGACTCGGGGCGTTCTACATCACGATTGTAAACAACGATCGACTGGGCCTCGATTCCGGTAGTCAGTGTCTTGTAATGGTTTTCGAACAGCGGTTGCTCAGAAAGGCCAGCCAGCCCGATGTGTGCAAAGTCTCGGGAAAGCACGGACAGTACTTCCGTGTTGTCTTCGCCAACCCGGAGCCGTAATTCAACGCCGAGCTCTGCGGCGAAGCGCTTGGCCAACTCGTAGTCATAACCGGTTGGCCCCTCGCGCCCCTCATAGTAAATAGAGGGCGCAACACGGGTAATAACGTGTAGCACACCCTCGTTACGGATTTCTTGCAACGTACTTGGCTGGCTGCACCCGGAGAGGATCAGCAGGGCCAAGGTGCAGACGAGGAGTGATGTATAGGCCGTCGCTGCATTGTGTGCAGTCAGAATTCTGGGCAAGTCCCTGTTCTCCGTTACCGCTGGATCATCGGGATGCGCGCGGAACTGGCTGGCGGCATCCGGTGTCTTTTCGGGCGTGATCTCCATGTCCACTCCCTAATGATCCCTGCTGCTGGAGGGGGGGTCAATAAAGTTGATCAATAACTATGCAAAACAATGTCAATTGTACACGTGGGGAATAACGTTTCCGGCGCTGTATCCCGGCACCGCTTTCAAGTATGATGTGCGCCTTCTCAGAATGCACCCGGACTTCCCCGTTTCGCGCGATACAGGTTGATATCATGCTTGAACTTCGCGGCGCTCCCGCGCTTTCGCCATTCCGCTCCCATAAGCTGTACGCCAGAATTCACGCCATCGTGCCTGAGGTTGAGCATGTTTATGCCGAATTCATGCACTTTGTGGATCTGGAGGGCACACTTTCTGATTCCGAACAGGCCATCCTTGACCGACTCCTGACATACGGCCCCAGCGTGCCGGGTGAAGAGCCAGATGGCGTGCTGTTCCTCGTTGTGCCTCGCCCGGGAACCCTGTCTCCCTGGTCTAGCAAGGCAACCGATATTGCCCGTAATTGCGGTTTGCGCCAGATTCAGCGCATTGAGCGCGGCACAGCTTTTTTTATAAAGTCGAGTAAGAAGCTTGGCCTGGATCAGCGCGAGAGGGTTGCCGCGCTGCTGCACGATCGCATGACTCAGAAAGTCTTCCACGAAATGGGCGGTGCTCAGTTGCTGTTCAGTCATGACGAGCCGCGTCTCCTTGAGCGGGTTTCAGTGCTGGCTGGTGGCCAGAAGGCGCTGGTTGATGCAAACAGGCGCCTGGGCCTTGCGCTGGCAGATGATGAGATCGATTATCTGGTGAAATCGTTTATCGGTCTTGAGCGGGATCCGACCGACGTTGAGCTGATGATGTTTGCCCAGGCAAACTCCGAGCACTGTCGTCACAAGATATTCAACGCCTCCTGGGACATTGATGGTGAGGGACAGGAAAAGTCCCTGTTTGCGATGATCCGGAACACCTTCGAGATGAACAGTGAAGGCGTGTTGTCTGCATACAAGGATAACGCCTCGGTTATCCGGGGCAGCCGCGGCGGCCGTTTCTTCCCGGATCCGGTAACCGGCGTATACGGTTACAATCAGGAAGACATCCACATTCTTATGAAGGTGGAGACGCACAACCACCCGACTGCGATTGCACCAGCAGAAGGCGCGGCAACCGGGTCTGGCGGTGAGATTCGCGATGAAGGCGCAACCGGTCGCGGTTCCAAGCCGAAGGCAGGGCTTTCAGGCTTTACGGTCTCCAACCTCAACCTGCCAGAAGACCCTCAGCCCTGGGAAATCAACTACGGCAAGCCCGATCGGATCGCTTCCGCTCTGGATATCATGATTGAAGGGCCGATTGGTGGCGCGGCATTTAATAACGAGTTCGGCCGACCCAATCTCACTGGCTATTTCCGGACATTTGAAGAGAAGGTTGCCGGCCCGGTTGGTGACGAAGTCCGTGGCTATCACAAACCCATCATGATTGCTGGCGGCCTCGGAAATATCCGTGAAGAGCACGTGGAAAAGGGCAATATACCGGTAGGCGCCAAACTTATCGTGCTGGGTGGGCCCTCCATGCTTATCGGCCTTGGAGGTGGGGCGGCTTCTTCCATGGATTCCGGCGCCAGCAACGAGAATCTCGATTTTGCATCCGTGCAGCGGGAAAACCCGGAGATGGAGCGCCGGTGTCAGGAAGTGATTGACCGCTGCTGGCAGATGGGTGAAAAAAACCCCATGTGTTTCATCCACGATGTTGGCGCTGGCGGACTTTCTAACGCCATGCCGGAACTGGTCAAGGATGGTGGCCGTGGCGGAAAGTTCGAGTTGCGGGATATTCCCAGCGATGAACCAGGCATGTCCCCATTGGAAATTTGGTGCAATGAGTCCCAGGAACGCTACGTTATAGCGGTTGCTCCCAAAAACCTGGAGCTTTTTGATGCGCTTTGCCGTCGGGAACGTTGCCCCTATGCTGTGATCGGTGAGGCAACTGAAGCTCATCACCTTGAGCTGAGCGATTCCTATTTTAACGACAAGCCCGTTGACCTGCCGATGGATGTGCTCTTTGGCAAGCCGCCACGCATGCACCGGAGTATCAGCAAAACATCCTTTACCAAGCCGGTATTTGACTCTACAAAGGTTGATCTGAACGACGCGATCCGCAGAGTGCTCAGGCTTCCTTCGGTCGGTTCCAAGAGCTTCCTGATAACCATTGGTGACCGCACAATTACCGGGCTTGTTGTCCGTGATCAGATGGTTGGCCCATGGCAGGTGCCGGTCAGTGATGTTGCGGTTACTTCAAGTTCCTTTGATGTGCTGGCCGGTGAAGCGATGGCTATGGGGGAGCGTACGCCGATCGCAACCATTGATGCGCCTGCATCTGGCCGGATGGCAGTGGGTGAGGCGATTACCAACCTGGCGGCTGCCGCCATTGGTAAACTTTCCGATATTCGCCTGTCGGCTAACTGGATGTCCGCTGCCGGCCATCCGGGTGAGGACGAAAAACTATACGAAACAGTGCGTGCCGTTGGTATGGAGCTGTGCCCGGCGCTCGGGATTACCATTCCCGTGGGCAAGGATTCCATGTCCATGAAGACGATGTGGGAAGAGGATAACGGTGAACAGAAGAGCGTTACTGCACCGCTGTCGTTGATTATCAGTGGTTTTGCTCCGGTTACCGACGTTTCGCGCACCCTGACACCACAGCTGATAAAGGATTCGGGCGAAACCGATCTGATCCTTATTGATCTGGCCGCAGGGCAGAATCGCCTGGGTGGGTCGGCTCTGGCCCAGGTCTATCGTCAGGTTGGCGCTGTGGCACCGGATCTCGATGATCCAGAGGATCTAAAAGCATTTTTCGCTGTCATCCAGGGCCTGAACGCCGACGACAAGCTTCTTGCCTATCACGACCGCTCGGATGGCGGCCTGTTTGTGACGCTGGCGGAGATGTGCTTCGCTGGTCGTACCGGTGTAGACGTCAAGCTGGATGGTCTGGCGGATAAGCGTAGTCAGTTTGCCAGAGAGCTGTTCAATGAGGAACTGGGCGCGGTCATTCAGGTACGCCGGAAAGATACTGACTTTGTTCTGCAGCAGTTTTCAGGGGCCGGTCTGGGCGATCATATCAGTGTCATTGGTACATTGAATGATTTGGATCGACTGCGGTTGATGTTTGAGGGTGCAACGGTTGTAGATGACTCGCGAACGGAACTGCAGCGCCTGTGGTCTGAGACCAGCTATCGTGTCCAGTCTCTCAGGGACAATGCTGACTGTGCTCTCGAAGAGTTTGACAACTTGCTGGATACAGACGATCCGGGGCTTCACGCAAAGCTCTCTTACGATGTGAATGAAGACATTGCAGCGCCGTACATCAATAAAGGTGCGCGTCCGAAGGTTGCGGTTCTGCGTGAGCAGGGTGTTAACGGACAGGTTGAGATGGCAGCGGCATTTGACCGGGCCGGTTTTGCATCTGTCGACGTGCATATGAGCGACCTGCTTTCAGGGCGGGTGAGTCTGGAGGCTTTCAACAGCCTAGTGGCCTGTGGCGGATTCTCTTACGGGGATGTGCTGGGCGCCGGTGAAGGTTGGGCGAAATCCATTCTGTTCAACGACCGTGTTCGTGACCAGTTTGCAGCCTTTTTTAACCGTCAGGACACTCTTGCGCTCGGTGTGTGCAATGGTTGCCAGATGCTCTCCAATTTGCACGAGCTGATTCCGGGTAGTGAAGGGTGGCCACGCTTTGTCCGCAACCAGTCAGAGCAGTTCGAGGCGCGGTTGGCGATGGTTGAAGTAATGCCGTCACCGTCTGCTTTCCTGGAAGGCATGGCAGGTTCGCGCATGCCAATAGCCGTTGCTCATGGCGAGGGTAGGGTAGAGTTCTCAGGTAGCGCGTCTGCTGCTGATCTGGCAGAGGGCGAGCGAGTAGCTCTGCGCTTCGTGGATAACAGGGGCCAGGCAACGGTTCGTTATCCTTACAACCCTAACGGCTCGCAAGATGGCATTGCAGGTGCTACTACCCGGGATGGTCGCATTACAATAATGATGCCTCATCCTGAGCGCGTATTCCGCGCTGTCCAGCACTCGTGGCGTCCGAACGACTGGCAGGAAGATGGCTCCTGGATTCGCATGTTCCGGAATGCCAGGGGCTGGTTCGGCTGATAGAGCCCGGAGCTTAAAAACCGGCTTTGGCGAGCCCCGGCAGGGTAGCTTTCTGGAGTCGGTTTTTTTGTGTCTGCCGTTCGGGGTTTTTAGAGTTTTACAAGCGAAAAAAGTCATCACATTGGAAAAATACTCCTTGACTCAGTATTTTTATGCACATTTTTAGCAGTCCTCTGTGTATTCTGTGAACAATACAGCGCGGCGGGGTTCATTTTTTTCAAGTGTCCTGTAACTCATTAATATATAACGATTTAATTTATCAGGTGAATTTGTCGCCAATTTAACGTGAAGGCAGTAAATACGGGGTTTAGAGAGGGGTTCCCCAAAACTTTCCCCAGAGTTATCCACAGAATCTGTGGGTAAGTACCTAAGCTATTAATCTGTACAAAAAATATCCTCTTTGGAGAAGAGTCTCATGTACAAAATATGCTATTTCGTCCCCGAAACGCATCTCGAGAAAACCAAGCAGGCGCTCTTCGATGTTGGTGCTGGTGGTATGGGTGATTATGATTCTTGCGCGTGGCAATGTCGTGGGCAGGGACAGTTCAGGCCGCTTGAGGGTAGCAACCCTTTTCTGGGGGAAGCTGGTGCACTGGAAGTTGTGGAGGAGTTCAAGGTTGAACTTGTGTGCAGGGGTGATCTGATCAAGCAGGCAGTTGCTTCACTCAAGCAGGCTCATCCTTATGAGGAGCCTGCTTACGAGATTTATCGGATGGAGATATTATAGGTCGTCCTTGCTTCGGGTGGCAGCCATAGGGTGCCGGATGTCACTTATGTGAACGCCGAAGGAGTCCTTTTTCAGATCCTCCAGAAATAGTTCCAGAGTTTTTCGCACTGTAGGGAAGGAGATGTCCTCCCAGGGAATCTCGTCCAGAGCAAACAGGCGGCTTTCAAGGGACTCTTCGCCCGCACCAAAGCGTCCGTCTTTGAGAGTTGCCCGGAAGAACATGTGCACCTGGTTTATGTGGGGAACATCAATAATGGAATATAGCCCCTCAATATTAACTTCGGCCAGGGCCTCTTCCAGGGTTTCACGCTCAGCGGCTTCAACGGTGGTTTCGGAGTTCTCCATATACCCTGCAGGAAGAGTCCAGTACCCATAGCGTGGCTCAATTGCACGGCGGCAAAGCAGAATCCGCCCGTCCCATACGGGCACCGTGCCCGCAACGATGCGCGGGTTCTGATAGTGTATTGTGCTGCAGTTAACGCACACATAGCGGTGACGGTTGTCCCCTTCGGGGATGCGTTGTTTAACCGGATGGCCGCATGTGCTGCAGTACTTCATGGTTTTCCCCGTATACTTGAATTGGTAGAGCGTTCAGTTTAATGATCCTAGCTGTCGCTGTCTCATTCAACACCGGATTTGCCAGGAGTTCCGATTTGCGTGAT
This sequence comes from Marinobacter antarcticus, assembly GCF_900142385.1. Taxonomy (NCBI): domain Bacteria; kingdom Pseudomonadati; phylum Pseudomonadota; class Gammaproteobacteria; order Pseudomonadales; family Marinobacteraceae; genus Marinobacter; species Marinobacter antarcticus. The sequence continues at coordinate 3,198 of NZ_FRAQ01000006.1, read as the reverse complement.
TTACTTGTTCAGCGCTTAACAGGCTATGCACCCCGGAAGCTTGATCTGGACTATCCCGAGGCGGGTATTCTCGTGCCGGTTACGGATGACCCTGGCAATCCGGAAATGATATTTACGTTGCGCTCGGCAAATCTGAGCACCCATCGTGGGCAGGTTGCCTACCCGGGCGGGAGGCGCGATCCTGGAGATGCATCACTGGCTGCGACCGCGCTGAGGGAGACTCACGAGGAAATCGGCCTGCCACCCGATCAGGTTGAGATCATCGCGCCGCTGAGCCAAGTGATGTCACGTTACGGGATTCTTGTATCTCCATACGTTGGTGTTGTGCCTGAGGGTCATCCGCTGGATCCAAACCCGGATGAGATCGAAAGCGTGTTCCGTGTTCCGCTTTCGTTCTTTCTTGAAGACCGTCGTGAGCGCACAGATGCGTTGCACTTTCAGAACCACACCATTCATGTGCCTTGCTACCGTTGGGAGCGCTATCAGATATGGGGGTTGTCGGCGGTGGTTCTGGTCGATTTTTTAAATGCTGTGTACGATACCGGCATAGATTTGCTTGAACCCCGAACATAACAAGGAAAACTCAATGCTTTATGATCTTGAAGGCTGTGCTCCCGAGCTACATGGCGACAGCCAGTTTGTCGCAGACAACGCAACTGTGATCGGTAACGTTGCGCTTCACGACAAAAGCAGTGTCTGGTTCAACGTTGTGATCCGTGGAGACAATGACCTTATTACTATTGGGCCTGAGACAAACATTCAGGACGGTTCAGTTCTGCACACCGATCCGGGTATGCCACTGACGTTAGGCAAAGGTGTCACTGTTGGTCATAAAGCCATGCTGCATGGCTGTGAAGTGGGAGACTATTCACTGATTGGTATTAATGCAGTTGTCCTGAATGGTGCGAAAATCGGAAAGCACTGCCTGATCGGAGCGAACACCCTTATTCCCGAAGGAATGATTGTTCCTGATGGTTCACTGGTAATGGGGGCGCCGGGTAAAGTTAAGCGGGAGCTGACGGAGCAGCAGCAGAAGATGCTTGAACTGAGTGCAGCACATTACGTGCACAACGCAAGCCGCTATGTGAAAAGCCTGAAGCCCGTAAAAGACTGAGAAAGATTCGTTATGGCTATAGAGGATAAAGTCCGCTCGCCCTGCGTGAGTATATGTGCTCTCGATGAGCGTGATGTCTGCATAGGATGCCAGCGCACCAGTGATGAAATTTTGCATTGGAGCTCAATGAACAACTGTGAACGTAAAGCAGTGCTTGTAAAAGTTGCTGAGCGGGAGCAGGAGATTGCACTTTAACCAGACGCGAAGATCTCTGATGAGGATCAGACGTCCGCCGGAGGATATAGTTTGAATAATGTTGGCAAGGTAACGCTGGGTACACCGCTTAAAGCGAATGCCTATAAAGTGCTGTTGTGTGGTTCGGGGGAGCTCGGCAAAGAGGTTGCCATTGAGCTGCAGAGATTTGGGGTTGAAGTAATCGCCGCAGATCGATATGCCAATGCGCCTGCCATGCAGGTTGCCCACCGCAGTCACGTGATTGATATGCTGGATGCAAAGGCACTGCGTAACATTATTGAACTGGAAGAACCGGATCTCATTGTCCCGGAAATAGAAGCAATCGCGACTGCCGAACTGGTCAAGCTTGAGCAAGAGGGTTACAGGGTTATTCCTTCAGCCAGGGCAGTTGACCTTACAATGAACAGAGAAGGGATACGGCGCCTTGCCGCAGAGGAGCTGGGGCTTAGCGCCTCACCTTACCGGTTTGTTGATACAAAAGAACTGTTCGTTGATGCGGTCACTACCATTGGATTACCTGTTGTTGTTAAACCGGTGATGAGCTCTTCCGGTAAAGGACAGAGCACGGTTACCGATGAGGGTCAGATTGATGCAGCCTGGGAGTATGCTCAGACGGGTGGTCGTGCGGGCAAAGGCCGGGTCATCGTTGAAGGTTTTGTGACATTTGATTATGAAATAACCTTACTGACCGTAAGGCACTCTGGCGGAGTCAGTTTTTGCGAACCTATCGGTCATCGTCAGGAAGGCGGTGACTATCGCGAATCCTGGCAGCCGCAACCCATGAGCGCCAAAGCGCTGGAGAGGTCTCGCGAAGTTGCTTTGAAAATCACAGAAAACCTCGGTGGTTATGGGGTATATGGAGTAGAGCTGTTCATCCATGGTGATGATGTCTACTTCTCGGAAGTGTCCCCAAGGCCGCATGACACCGGACTTGTAACGCTCGTGTCTCAGGATCTGTCGGAGTTTGCTTTGCACGCGCGTGCAATTTTGGGTTTACCGATTCCGGCAATCCGGCAGCTGGGGCCGTCGGCTTCTGCTGTTATCCTGCCTGAAGGTGATTCCTCGGAAGTAGCCTTTTCCGGACTGGAAGTGGCGCTTTCCGAGCAGGATGTGCAGCTAAGGCTGTTTGGTAAGCCGGAGCTTTCGGGTCGCCGCCGGATGGGGGTTGCACTGGCTAAGGGCGTTACAATCGAACAAGCTAAAAGCAAGGCTGTAGCAGCGGTTGCAGCGATTAATGTTCATCTATAGGTAAAAAGTTCCAAGACCCCCGTTGACACCTTCGCTCAGCTCTGTAGAATGCGCCTCTCGCTTGAGGGACATATCGGAATAGCGAGGTGTTTTGAAAGGGTTAACTGTTTGAAAGTACTGAAGAAAACGTTTTAATCTTTCTTCGAGATAACAGTTGACAGGGTTTAGATTCGATGTAGAATGCACACCTCGAAACAAGCAAGCGTCAGCCGGTCAGTATCGGTGGTTTTAGAAGCGAAGCTTCTGAAGCAACTCGAAAAAAACGGTTGACGGGATGGCGAAAAGATGTATAATTCGTCTCCTTGATTGAGCCACGGCTCAAACGCTCTTTAACAAATTAACCAAGTAATTCGTGTGGGCGCTGGCTGGAGTATTTCGACAAGAAATACCAAGGCAAGCGACTCGTCGAACATTGAGTTTTGTCTTGAGCAAGAATTGAGATCTTCGGATCTTGTATGATTTAAACTGAAGAGTTTGATCATGGCTCAGATTGAACGCTGGCGGCAGGCTTAACACATGCAAGTCGAGCGGAAACGATGGTAGCTTGCTACCAGGCGTCGAGCGGCGGACGGGTGAGTAATGCTTAGGAATCTGCCCAGTAGTGGGGGATAGCCCGGGGAAACTCGGATTAATACCGCATA
>NZ_FRAQ01000005.1 GCF_900142385.1 Marinobacter antarcticus | reverse complement strand
CGTAAAAAGCCGCACCTGAACGTGGGCACTATTGGTCACGTAGACCATGGTAAGACGACTCTGACCGCTGCTCTGACTCGTGTTTGTCACGAAGTATGGGGTACGGGTTCTGCGAGTGCATTCGATTCGATCGATAACGCACCGGAAGAGCGTGCGCGTGGTATTACCATTGCGACCTCACACGTTGAGTACGATTCCCCGAACCGTCACTACGCACACGTAGATTGCCCGGGCCACGCTGACTATGTGAAGAACATGATCACGGGTGCGGCGCAGATGGACGGCGCGATTCTGGTGGTCTCTGCAGCTGACGGTCCTATGCCGCAGACTCGCGAGCACATCCTGCTGTCCCGCCAGGTAGGCGTTCCTTACATCGTTGTGTTCCTGAACAAAGCGGACATGGTAGACGATGAAGAGCTGCTGGAATTGGTTGAGATGGAAGTGCGTGAACTGCTGGAAATGTACGATTTCCCGGCTGACGACACTCCGATCATCACCGGTTCAGCGTTGATGGCTCTGGAAGGTAAAGACGATAACGAGATGGGCACTACCGCTGTCAAGAAGCTGGTAGAAGCTCTGGATGACTATATCCCAGAGCCTGAGCGTGCCATTGATCAGCCGTTCCTGATGCCGATTGAGGACGTGTTCTCTATCTCGGGTCGTGGTACGGTTGTGACCGGTCGTGTAGAGCGCGGTGTTGTCAAAGTTGGTGAGGAAGTGGAAATTGTCGGTATCAAAGATACCGTCAAGACCGTTTGCACCGGTGTTGAGATGTTCCGCAAGCTGCTGGACGAAGGTCGTGCTGGTGAGAACGTAGGTGTTCTGCTGCGTGGTACCAAGCGTGACGACGTAGAGCGTGGTCAGGTTCTGTGTAAGCCAGGCTCAATCAAGCCGCACACCAAGTTTGAAGGCGAAGTGTACGTATTGAGCAAAGACGAAGGCGGTCGTCATACTCCGTTCTTCAAGGGCTATCGCCCGCAGTTCTACTTCCGTACCACCGACGTAACCGGTTCCTGTGAATTGCCGGAAGGCGTGGAAATGGTTATGCCAGGTGACAACGTGAAGATGGTAGTAACGCTGATTGCTCCGATTGCCATGGAAGATGGTCTACGCTTCGCGATTCGCGAAGGTGGGCGTACCGTTGGTGCCGGTGTGGTCGCAAAGATCATCGAGTAAGTCACTCGTTGCATCTGGAAAAGGGGCTGATTCGATCAGCCCCTTTTTCCGTTTCAGTCGCAACCGCTCCCCGATCGGGTCAGAAACTATGTTTGTTGACATGGTTGGGTATTATGCATACAATGCGGCTCCTTTTTTTTGAAGGTCGGCTAACTAGTTAGTAGCTGCTACGAGTGGAGTTTGGTGCAACATGCAAAGCCAAAAGATTCGAATCCGGTTGAAGGCGTTTGATTATCGCCTGATCGACCAGTCTACGCAGGAGATTGTCGATACCGCAAAGCGGACCGGCGCTCAGGTGCGTGGACCTATCCCTCTGCCGACGCGGAAGGAAAAGTACACCATTCTGGTTTCTCCGCACGTCAATAAAGACGCGCGCGACCAGTATGAAATTCGTACTCACAAGCGTTTGCTCGACATTGTTGAGCCAACGGAAAAGACAGTAGATGCTTTGATGAAACTGGACCTGGCAGCAGGTGTAGACGTTCAGATTAGCCTCGGTTAATACCGCCCGGTATTGATCTGTGTAACTGTCATAAGGCCATAGAGGGTGTGAGCCCCGTACACTTAGAGGTGAGACATGGCAATTGGTGTTGTCGGCCGGAAGGCTGGTATGACCCGTATTTTTACGGAAGACGGGCAGGCGCTGCCTGTTACGGTAATTGAGGTTGAGCCCAACCGCATTACCCAACTTAAAACTCTTGAAGCTGATGGCTATCGTGCCGTTCAGGTTACTGTGGGTGCGCGTCGCGCTTCCCGTGTGACCAAAGGTGCGGCCGGTCATTTTGCCAAGGCTGGCGTAGAAGCTGGTCGGGGTATGTGGGAGTTTCGGTTGGCAGATGGCGAGGGTGAAGATCTCGCAGCTGGTGGCGAAATTTCTGCAACCGTGTTTGAAGATGGTCAGCTTGTTGATGCTGTTGGCCAGTCCAAGGGTAAAGGTTTCCAGGGTGGCGTGAAGCGCTGGAACTTCTCCATGCAAGATGCAACGCATGGTAACTCCCTGTCGCATCGTGCTCCGGGTTCTATCGGTCAGAACCAGACTCCGGGCAAGGTATTCAAGGGCAAAAAGATGGCGGGCCAGATGGGTAATGCGCGGGTGACTGTGCAGAACCTGAAAGTTGTCCGTGTCGACGCCGAGCGCAACCTCCTGCTGATTAGTGGTGCCGTACCTGGCGCAACTGGCGGTGATGTTGTCATCAAGCCTGCACTTAAAGCCTGAGGAGCGGTTCGATGGAATTGACTATTACAGGTAGTGGCAAGGGAATTTCGGTTTCCGATGCCGCATTTGCCAAAGATTTTAACGAGTCACTGGTTCACCAGGTGGTTACTGCTTACATGGCAGCCGGCCGTCAGGGCACCAAGGCTCAGAAGACCCGTTCAGAAGTCAGTGGTGGTGGTAAGAAGCCCTGGCGTCAGAAAGGTACAGGCCGCGCCCGTGCCGGTACTATCCGTAGCCCGATCTGGCGCTCCGGTGGTGTAACCTTCGCTGCGAAGCCGCGTAGCTTTGAGCAAAAGGTTAACCGTAAGATGTACCGCGCTGCGATGTGCTCTATTTTTTCCGAGCTGGTTCGTCAGGAGCGCTTGGTTCTGGTGGACGATTTTGCTATCGATGCGCCCAAGACCAAGGCCTTTGCTGCGAAGCTGGCAGATATGGGCATTTCAAACGCTTTGATCCTGACAGAAAGCGTTGAGCAAAACCTGCATCTGGCCTCTCGCAACGTTCCTCACGTCGATGTGCGTGATGTTGCTGGTCTGGATCCGGTTAGCTTGGTTGCCTTCGAGAAAGTCGTGGTGACTGTTCCGGCTCTGAAGAAGATCGAGGAGATGCTGGGATGAATCAGGAACGTATTTATAAGGTCCTTCTGGGGCCGCACGTATCGGAGAAAGCTTCTTTGGTTTCCGAGAATGGTCAGGTTGTTTTCCGGGTCGCCCCGGACGCCACCAAGCCGGAGATCAAAAAGGCTGTTGAGCAACTGTTCAACGTCACCGTAGAAGGTGTTCAGGTTCTGAATCGTAAGGGCAAGCTTAAACGCACAGCCCGCGGGTTCGGCAAGCGTAATGACATTCGTAAGGCTTACGTAAAGCTGGCTGAAGGTCAGGACATCGATTTTCTGGATGTGGAATAAGGTAAAGGGGTCGTAATATGCCGATCGTCAAAACCAAACCAACATCTGCCGGACGCCGTCACGTTGTAAAGCTTTACAACCCGGATTTGCACAAAGGGCGCCCTTACGAACCGTTGGTCGAATCGCAAAGCAAGACGGGTGGCCGTAACAATGCTGGCCGCATTACTACCCGTCATATTGGTGGTGGTCATAAACAACACTACCGTGTCATAGACTTCAAGCGGACCAAAGATGGTATTCCAGCGACTATAGAGCGCATTGAATACGATCCTAACCGCACTGCGCACATTGCGCTGGTCAAGTACGCCGATGGCGAGCGCCGTTATATCATCGCTCCCAAAGGTATGCAGATTGGCGAGCCTGTGCGCTCAGGAATCGACGCGCCTATTAAGGTGGGAAGCACATTGCCGCTGCGGAATATCCCAGTGGGTTCTGTGATTCATTGCGTTGAGCTCAAGCCTGGTAAAGGTGCACAGCTGGCTCGCTCTGCGGGCGCATCCGTACAGCTGGTTGCTCGGGAAGGCGCTTATGCGACTATCCGCCTGCGCTCAGGTGAAATGCGTAAGGTGCTTGTTGATTGTCGTGCCACGTTGGGTGAAGTGTCCAACAGTGAACACAGTCTCAAGCGGCTTGGCAAAGCGGGTGCATCACGTTGGCGTGGCAAGCGTCCAACAGTACGTGGTGTTGCTATGAACCCAGTTGACCACCCGCATGGTGGTGGTGAAGGGCGTACCTCTGGCGGACGTCACCCGGTTTCTCCGTGGGGTGTTCCGACCAAAGGGCATAAGACTCGTAAGAACAAACGTACTGACAAAATGATAGTACGTCGTCGTTCAGCCAAGTAAACGACTACATAGAGGTAAATGCTGTGCCACGTTCTTTAAAGAAAGGTCCTTTTATAGACCTGCATCTGTTGAAGAAGGTCGAAGCAGCTCTGGAAGTGAACGACAAGCGGCCGATCAAAACCTGGTCGCGTCGCTCAACGATCTTTCCAGAGTTCGTAGGCTTGACCATTGCAGTCCACAACGGCAGGCAGCACGTGCCGGTTCATGTCACCGAAGATATGGTCGGGCATAAGCTGGGTGAGTTCGCGGCAACGCGTACTTATCGTGGCCATTCGGCCGACAAGAAAGCTAAACGCTGATTGTGAGGGGAATAGAAATGGAAGTAGCAGCCAAGTACAAGGGCGCTCGCCTCTCAGCTCAGAAAGCACGTCTTGTCGCCGACCAAGTCCGCGGCAAGGCTGTTGAGGACGCCCTGAACATTCTGACTTTCAGCCCGAAGAAGGCAGCTGGGATCATCAAGAAAGCTCTTGAGTCCGCAATTGCTAACGCTGAGCATAACGAAGGTCTGGACGTAGATGATCTGCGGGTTTCCACCGTGATGGTGGATGAAGGCCCGACGCTCAAGCGAATCAAAGCTCGAGCCAAGGGGCGCGCTGATAGAATTCTGAAGCGCACCTGTCATATCACCGTCAAGGTCGCCGACAAGTAGGAGATGCTCAGATGGGTCATAAAGTAAATCCGATCGGCTTTCGCCTGGGTGTGATCAAAGAGCACAACTCAGTCTGGTATGCCGAGAAAAAGGAATACGCGAAGAACCTTTTGAATGACATTAAGGTTCGCGAATTCCTCGACAAGCGTCTGGTAAAGGCGTCTGTCAGCAAGATTGTGATCGAGCGCCCTGCTCAGAACGCCCGTATCACGATTCATACTGCCCGCCCCGGTATTGTTATCGGTAAGAAGGGTGAAGATGTTGACCGTCTACGTCGCGAAGTCGGCGAAATGATGGGCGTGCCTGTGCACATCAACATCGAAGAAGTCCGCAAGCCGGATTTGGATGCCCGCCTGGTAGCGCAAAACGTTGCCGGTCAGCTGGAGCGTCGTGTGATGTTCCGTCGCGCTATGAAGCGCGCGGTTCAAAATGCAATGCGTCAGGGTGCCAAAGGTATCAAGATTCAGGTTGGTGGTCGTCTCGGGGGTGCTGAGATTGCGCGTTCCGAGTGGTATCGCGAAGGTCGTGTTCCGCTGCACACACTGCGTGCAGATATTGATTACGCAACCTACGAAGCGCATACCACTTACGGCGTAATCGGCGTCAAGGTATGGATCTTCAAAGGTGAGATTCTTGGTGGTATGGAACAAGTCCGTGCTGACAAGAAAGCCTCTGGGAAGAAAGGTTCTAAGTAAAGGGGCAATCTTATGCTGCAACCAAAACGCACCAAATTTCGCAAGGTAATGAAAGGCCGTAACACGGGTCTTGCTCACCGCGCCAACAAGGTGAGCTTCGGTGAATACGGATTGAAAGCGACGAGTCGCGGGCGTATAACTGCGCGTCAGATTGAGGCGGCACGTCGTACCATGACTCGTAAGATCAAGCGGGGCGGAAAGATCTGGATCCGGGTTTTCCCGGACAAGCCGATCACTGGTAAACCGCTTGAAGTACGTATGGGTAAAGGTAAGGGTTCTGTTGAGTATTGGGTGGCGGAAATCCAGCCAGGCCGTATGCTCTACGAGATGGAAGGCGTTGCTGAAGATGTTGCACGCGAAGCCTTCACACTCGCAGCGGCGAAGCTGCCGGTACAGACCACCTTCGTAACTAGGACGGTGATGTGATGAAAGCAACAGAGCTGCGTGAAAAATCAGCCGCGGAGCTGAATAAGGAGCTGATCGACCTCCTGAAGGAACAGTTCAACCTGCGCATGCGCAAGGCAACTGGTCAGCTCAATCAGTCTCACCTCCTCGCCGGGGTGAAGCATGATATTGCTCGCGTGAAAACAGTTTTGAACGAAAAGGCAGGACAGTGACATGACCGAAGCTACCCAAACTGCCAGAACTCTTAGCGGCAAGGTCGTGAGTAACAAGATGGAGAAATCCATCGTGGTGCTGGTCGAACGTCAGGTAAAACATCCTCTGTACGGAAAGTACATGAAGCGTTCAACCAAGATCCACGCTCACGATGAGAGCAACCAGTGCAATATCGGTGACAAAGTGACCATCCAGGAAACCCGCCCGGTCTCCAAGACGAAGAGTTGGGCCCTGGTTGAAGTCGTCGAACATGCGTCCAAGGTGTAAAGCGCCCGGAGAACAACCATGATTCAGACTCAGACAATGCTTGAAGTCGCGGATAACAGCGGTGCGCGTCAGGTGATGTGCATTAAGGTCCTGGGCGGTTCACACCGGCGTTATGCCAGCGTAGGGGACGTCATTAAGGTGACCGTCAAGGAAGCCATCCCCCGCGGAAAAGTGAAAAAGGGCCAGGTCCTTAAGGCTGTTGTAGTGCGCACTCGCAAGGGTGTTCGTCGTCCTGATGGGTCGCTGATCCGTTTCGACGGCAACGCGGCGGTACTTTTGAATAATCAGGACGCACCTATTGGTACCCGTATCTTCGGACCGGTTACCCGTGAACTGCGAAATGAGAAGTTCATGAAAATTATCTCACTGGCACCCGAAGTACTTTAAAGGACCAGAGGCCGGTTATGAAAAAGATCAAACGAGATGACGAAGTAATCGTCACTACGGGGAAAGACAAAGGTAAACGTGGTAAGGTCCTGAAAGTTCAGGACGATGGTAAAGTGATTGTTTCTGGCATCAATATGATGAAGAAGCACACCAAGCCTAACCCCATGGCGGGCTCCCCAGGTGGCATCGTCGAGAAAGAAGCACCTATCCAGGCTTCCAACGTAGCTATTTTTAATCCGCAGACCGGCAAAGCCGATCGTGTTGGCTTCCAGACCAAGGAAGACGGGGCGAAAACGCGGATCTTCAAAGCTACGAAAGAAGCTGTCGATAACCAGTAAGCGGTGGTGGTTACGATGCTTAACATGAAAGAGCAGTACAGCAAGGAAGTGGTACCCGCCCTGCAGAAAGAGTTCGGCTACAAGAACATTATGCAGGTGCCGCGTATCGAAAAGATTACCCTTAATATGGGTGTCGGTGAAGCGGTTGGTGACAAGAAGCTGATTGAAAATGCTGTGGCAGATCTCGAACGCCTGGCAGGACAAAAGGTTGTTGTCACCAAAGCGCGTAGATCTGTTGCGGGCTTTAAAATCCGCGAAGGTTGGCCGATTGGTTGTAAGGTTACCCTGCGCGGAGAGCGCATGTGGGATTTCTTTGATCGTCTGGTTCACATTGCGGTTCCTCGCATTCGTGACTTTCGCGGTCTGAACCCCAAGTCCTTTGATGGGCGCGGTAACTACAGCATGGGTGTGCGTGAGCAGATTATCTTTCCAGAGATTGAGTACGACAAAGTCGACAAGATCCGCGGCCTGGATATCACTATTACCACCAATGCCGATACCGACGATGAAGGTCGTGAGCTATTAAAAGCTTTCGGTTTTCCGTTCAAGAAATAAAGGAACGAGAGTAATGGCTAAGGTTTCCATGAAAAACCGTGAGCTCAAGCGCGAACAGACCGTTGCGAAATATGCGGTGAAGCGTGCTGAGCTCAAGGCGATTATCAAAAACCCAAATACCAGCGATGATGACCGCTGGGATGCACAGATGAAGCTCCAGCAGCTTCCTCGCGATGCGTCTCCTTCGCGTCTTCGTAATCGTTGCCAGGTGACTGGTCGTCCCCATGGCGTTCTGCGCAAGTTCGAACTTTCACGGATTAAACTCCGTGAGTACGGCATGCGTGGCGACGTTCCGGGCCTGACCAAGGCAAGCTGGTAAGATAGGTGTCCTGACTTCGGTCAGGTGCCTGTTGGTAAGCGGTGCGGCAAGCCGCTGCACAACTAAAAAGATCAGGAGCCTCATACCAATGAGTATGCAAGACACGCTTGCGGATATGGTAACCCGTATTCGCAACGCCCAGATGGCATCGAAAACAGACGTTAAGATGCCGTCTTCAAAAATGAAGATCTCGGTGGCCCAAGTCCTTAAGGACGAAGGTTACGTCGCGGATTTTTCCGTTACAGCCGACATAAAGCCCGAGCTCACGATCACTCTGAAGTATTTCGGCGGCAAGCCGGTTATTGAGTCGATCAAGCGGGTTAGCCGTCCGAGCCTGCGCCAGTACAAAGGCACTGGGGAGCTACCGAAAGTATCCGGTGGTCTGGGAGTCGCGATTGTCTCTACGTCCAAGGGCGTAATGACAGATCGTGCCGCACGTGCTGCCGGCGTGGGTGGCGAAGTCATCTGCACCGTATTCTAGGAGAATCACATGTCCAGGGTTGCCAATAATCCTGTCGTGCTGCCTTCCGGTGTTGAGGTTAAGCTAAACGGACAGGAAATTAGTGTAAAGGGCTCCAAGGGAGCGCTTGAGTTTTCAATTCACCAGGCGGTTGAGGTAAAGCAGGAAGAAAATGTTCTGCGTTTTGCTGCCCGCGATGGTGCCCAACAGTCCCGCGCTCTTGCTGGTACAACCCGCGCGCTGGTCAATAACATGGTGACCGGAGTATCCGCAGGCTTCGAGCGTAAGCTCCAGCTTATCGGTGTAGGTTATCGGGCCCAGACGCAAGGTAAGAAGCTTAATCTGACGCTGGGGTTTTCGCACCCGGTAGAGTATGAGCTGCCCGAGGGGATTACCGTCGAAACTCCGTCCAATACGGAAGTAGTTATTCGCGGTATCGACAAGCAACAGGTTGGCCACGTCGCTGCCGAAATCCGCGCGTTCCGTCCGCCCGAGCCTTATAAAGGCAAAGGTGTACGATATGCGGGTGAGCAGGTTAGACGCAAAGAAGCCAAGAAGAAATAAGGCGGGACTATGAGCGCGAATAACGAAAGATTGCGTCGCGCACGCAAAGTGCGCATGAAGATCCGTGAACTGGGTACGACACGTTTGTGCGTTCACCGCACCCCGCGTCATATGTACGCCCAGGTTACGTCAGCAGATGGCAGCAATGTGATTGCCACTGCCTCCACGTTGGATAAGGAATTGCGCCAGGGTGCAACCGGTAACGTGGACGCCGCCAAAAAGGTTGGTCAGCTAATCGCTGAGCGTGCCAAGGCGGCAGGTGTTGAGCGGGTCGCTTTTGACCGCTCCGGTTACCGTTACCACGGTCGCGTGCAGGCTTTGGCCGACGCAGCCCGTGAAGCTGGCTTGCAATTCTAAGAGGTGGAGAAGATGAGCGTTAATGATCAGAAGGCGCCTGAGCTCCAGGAAAAGCTGGTTCAGGTGAATCGCGTCGCCAAAGTAGTCAAGGGTGGTCGCGTTTTTGCGTTCACCGCACTGAGTGTTGTTGGTGACGGAAAAGGGCGTGTTGGCTTTGGTCGCGGTAAAGCACGTGAAGTGCCTGTCGCTATCCAGAAGTCAATGGAAGCTGCACGCAAGAACATGGTAGAAGTGCCGCTTGACGGTACTACTCTGCAGTACGCAGTGCGGGCCCAGCATGGTGGCTCCAAGGTGTACATGCAGCCGGCTTCAGAAGGTACAGGTATCATCGCCGGTGGTGCGATGCGTGCAGTGCTAGAGGTTGCGGGTGTTCAGAACGTACTGTCCAAGTGTTACGGGTCTACCAACCCGGTGAACGTGGTACGTTCCACCATTAAGGGTCTCCAGGCCACTCAGGCGCCTGAAGATATTGCAGCCAAGCGCGGTAAATCCGTCGAAGAGATTCTGGGTTGAAGTCATGGCTAACGCAAAAACGATCAAAGTAACTCTGACCCGCAGCCCAATTGGCTGTCAGCCCAAGCACAAATTGTGTGTAAAGGGCCTGGGTCTTCGTAAAATCGGTCACACCGTTGAGGTGGAAGATACACCTTCCATTCGCGGCATGATCAACCGGGTAGATTACCTGGTTCGGGTTGAGGAGAGCTAAGATGCGTCTGAACGAACTTAGTCCGGAACCCGGTTCACGTCCCGCCGCAAGGCGCGTCGGTCGTGGTATCGGAAGCGGTTTCGGTAAAACCGGTGGACGTGGTCACAAAGGCCTTAAAGCCCGTTCCGGGGGCAGCGTTGCTCCTGGTTTCGAGGGTGGCCAGCAGCCTTTGGCCCGTCGTCTGCCGAAGTTTGGCTTTACGTCGCGTCAGCAGCGCTATGTTGCTGAAATTCGCCTGAACGAACTGGCGAAAGTTGAAGGCGATATTGTGGATCTTGCGGCCCTTAAGAAGGCCGACATCATCCGTGACGAAATTCGCGAAGCCAAGGTTATTCTGTCCGGCGAACTCGACCGCGCAGTAACCGTGAAGGGACTTCGGGTAACTAAAGGCGCGCGCGAGGCAATTTCTGCCGCGGGTGGTAAAGTCGAAGACTAAGGCGAGTCGAGGACTAAATGGCCAAGAACGCATCATTGCCTGCGGGCGCGGGAAAAGGACTGGCAGAGCTGCGATCGCGGCTCTGGTTTGTCTTCGTGGCATTGTTGGTGTACCGGGTTGGTGCCCACATTCCGGTGCCAGGTATAAACCCCGACCGGCTGGCAGCACTGTTTGAGCAGAATCAGGGAACCATCCTGAGTATGTTCAACATGTTTTCAGGTGGTGCGCTCGAGCGTATGAGTATCTTCGCTCTCGGTATCATGCCGTATATCTCGGCCTCGATTATCATGCAACTTATGACTGCGGTAAGTCCGCAGCTTGAGCAGCTGAAGAAAGAGGGCGAGGCTGGACGTCGAAAGATCAGCCAGTACACGCGGTACGGTACGGTTGTTCTGGCCCTGGTTCAGGGTTTTGGGATTTCTGTCGGGTTGGCATCGCAGGGCGTCACCTTCAACGACAGCTACAGCTTCCACTTCGTGGCGGTTGTGTCTTTCGTTAGTGGTGCTGTCTTCATGATGTGGCTGGGTGAGCAGATTACTGAGCGGGGTGTCGGAAACGGCATCTCTCTGTTGATTTTCGCAGGCATTGTAGCCGGGCTTCCGGGCGCAATTGGTCAGACTCTGGAGCAGGCTCGAAACGGCGAAATGAGTTTGTTGCTTGTCCTGGGTATCGCTGTGCTTGCGATCGCCGTGGTTGGTTTCGTGGTTTTCATGGAGCGTGGTCAGCGTCGTCTGACCATCAACTACGCCAAACGCCAGCAAGGACGTCAGGTGTTTGCCCAGCAGTCCAGTCACTTGCCTTTGAAGGTGAATATGGCCGGGGTCATCCCGCCCATCTTTGCTTCCTCTATTCTGCTTTTCCCGGCTTCGCTGGGGCAGTGGTTTGGTCAGGGTGAAGGAATGGAGTGGCTCAGCGACATCTCTCAGGCATTGGCGCCAAGCCAGCCGTTGTACATTATTCTGTTTGCGGCAGCAGTCGTATTCTTCTGCTTCTTCTACACAGCGCTGATGTATAACCCGAAAGAAGTTGCGGATAACCTCAAACGCTCTGGAGCGTTTATTCCGGGCATACGTCCGGGCGATCAGACCGCCAAGTATATTGATGGCGTGCTGACCCGTCTGACGCTGTTCGGTGCAATGTACATTGCAGCAGTCTCCCTGTTCCCTCAGTTTCTGATGGTGGCCGGGAATGTGCCTTTCTATCTGGGTGGCACCTCACTGCTGATTGTTGTAGTCGTCGTGATGGATTTCATGGCCCAGGTTCAGTCGCACCTGATGTCGCATCAGTACGAATCGCTGATGAAGAAGTCCAATCTCAAGGGCTATAGTCGGAACGGTTAATCCCGTTCCCCTTGAAAACTGGAGTCGACAATGAAAGTACGCGCTTCGGTAAAGAAAATTTGCCGTAACTGCAAAGTAATTCGTCGCAATGGCTCGGTACGAGTCATTTGCCCGGAACCTCGTCACAAGCAGCGTCAGGGTTGATTCCTTCGGGAATAATCCTGGCGTGTAGAAAGAGGTGTTAGTGATAACGCTTGACTCGATCGCGGGTCAAGCGTTATTATTTCGCGCCCCTTTTTTGTGGCGTAAAATTCACACAGCAAAGCTTTGAACGCGGAGTAATTTGGATGGCACGTATAGCCGGTGTCAATATACCCGATCACAAACATGCTGTTATCTCGCTGACCTATATTTTCGGTGTTGGCAAGACAACAGCTCAGAAGCTTTGCGATGCAACCGGCGTAAAGCCGGACGTCAAGGTCAAAGACCTGTCCGATGAGCAGCTTGAGACACTTCGAACTGAAGTGGGTAAAGCAATCGTTGAAGGCGATCTGCGTCGTGAAGTACAGATGAACATCAAGCGTTTGAAGGATCTCGGATGTCACCGTGGTCTGCGCCATCGTCACGGGCTTCCAGTCCGTGGTCAGCGCACCAAGACCAACGCACGCACCCGTAAAGGTCCACGCAAACCTATTCGTAAGTAACAGGTAGGCAAACATGGCAAAGCCAGGTACACGTACCCGTAAAAAGGTGAAAAAGACAGTTGTTGATGGCGTCGCGCACATACACGCGTCCTTCAACAACACTATCGTGACCATTTCAGACCGTCAGGGCAACGTCCTGTCCTGGGCTACCTCTGGTGGTTCCGGTTTTCGTGGGTCACGTAAAAGTACACCTTTTGCTGCGCAGGTAGCAGCTGAAAGAGCCGGTAACGCGGCTGCTGAATACGGCCTTAAAAACCTGGACGTAGAGGTTAAGGGACCCGGACCCGGACGTGAGTCTGCAGTTCGCGCGCTGAATTCGTGCGGCTACAAGATCACTAACATCACAGATGTGACGCCGATTCCCCATAACGGCTGTCGTCCGCCCAAAAAGCGCCGCGTCTAACACAGGAGACAGTGAATTATGGCTCGTTATATAGGCCCGAAGTGCAAACTGTCTCGTCGTGAAGGGACAGATCTTTTTCTTAAGAGCGGTGTTCGCGCGCTGGATTCCAAGTGCAACCTTGAGACTCCGCCGGGTATGCACGGCGCGCGTCGCAGTCGTCTGTCCGAATATGGCGTACAGCTTCGTGAAAAACAGAAAGTTCGCCGTATCTATGGCGTTCTTGAAAAGCAATTTCGCAACTACTACAAAGAGGCCGCCCGTCTGAAGGGTGCAACTGGTGAAAACCTGCTGCAGCTCCTGGAGACGCGCCTCGATAACGTTGTATATCGCATGGGGTTCGGTTCTACCCGTGCAGAGTCCCGTCAGCTCGTCTCTCACAAGGCGATCCTGGTCAATGACAAGGTAGTGAATATTCCTTCCTACAAAGTCAAGGCAGGTGATGTTGTGAGCATTCGCGAAAAAGCCAGAAATCAGTTGCGTGTCAAAGGCGCTCTGGATCTGTCTGCAAGCCGTGCACCGGTGAGCTGGGTAGAGGTCGACGCCACTAAGATGTCCGGCGTTTACACGTCAGTGCCTGAGCGCACTGAGCTGCCAGCCGACATCAACGAGAACCTCATCGTCGAGCTTTACTCCAAGTAAAGCCCAGTTAGCAACGACAGTAGATAGGGGCGTCTATGCAGCGTTCAGTACATGAGTTATTGACACCTCGTACCATTGACGTGAAAGAATCGGGCGCTACTCGCGCAAAGGTAACGCTTGAGCCTCTGGAAAGAGGCTTTGGCCACACTTTGGGGAGTGCGTTGCGTCGAATTCTCTTGTCTTCGATGCCAGGCTGCGCCGTGACTGAAGCGCAGATTGATGGTGTCTTGCACGAGTACAGCGCAATTGAGGGTGTCCAGGAGGACGTGATTGAGATTCTGTTGAATCTCAAGGGCGTTGCGGTAAAGATGAACGGTCGGGACGATACTGAGCTTACGCTCAGCAAGAAAGGCCCGGGCGTCGTTACAGCCGGTGATATCAAGTTGGATCATGATGTTGAGATCTCCAACCCGGATCATGTGATCTGTCACCTGAGTGAAAACGGTGAAGTGAACATGCGTCTTCGTGTGGCCCGTGGCCGAGGCTATGAGCCTGCGGATCAGCGTGGTCTCGATGAAGATGAAACCCGCGCCATCGGACGTCTGCAACTGGATGCAACCTTCAGCCCGGTTCGTCGTGTAGCCTATTCCGTGGAAAGTGCACGGGTAGAGCAGCGCACCGATCTGGATAAGCTGGTTATTGATCTGGAGACTAATGGCACCATCGACCCGGAAGAAGCAATTCGCCGGGCGGCCACGATTCTCCAGCAGCAGCTGGCTGTATTTGTCGATTTTGATCATGAGAAAGAACCAGAGCGTGTTGAAGAAGAGGAAGAAATTGATCCGATTCTTCTGCGTCCGGTTGATGATCTGGAACTGACAGTGCGTTCAGCTAATTGCTTGAAGGCTGAAAATATTTACTACATCGGCGATCTTATCCAGCGCACAGAAGTTGAGCTGTTGAAGACGCCTAACCTTGGTAAGAAGTCGCTCACCGAGATCAAGGACGTTTTGGCGTCCCGAGGTTTGTCTCTGGGTATGCGTCTTGATAACTGGCCGCCGGCTAGCCTTCGTGGCGACGACCGGGTTTTGGGCGGTTGATTGCCGATTAGTTTAAGGTAAGGAATCAGAGCAATGCGTCATCGTAAGAGTGGTCGTAAGTTCAGCAGGACCAGTGCGCATCGCAAGGCCATGTTTCGTAACATGACTGCGTCACTGGTTGGTCATGAGCTGATTAAAACAACGTTGCCGAAAGCCAAAGAGCTTCGTCGGGTAGCGGAGCCTTTGATCACGCTCGCCAAGAAAGATTCGGTTGCGAATCGTCGTCTGGCGTTTGCCCGCCTGCGCGACGATGCAGCGGTTGCCAAGCTGTTTAATGAGCTGGGTCCCCGTTACAACGAGCGTCCGGGTGGTTACCTTCGTATTCTGAAGTGTGGCTTCCGTGCTGGTGACAATGCCCCGATGGCATTTGTTGAGCTGGTAGGCCGTCCGTTGGATATCGAAGCAGAAGAAGTTGACGAAGACGACAAGTAACATTGTCGTTTAGTCAGAAAAAACCGGAGCCGGAAACGCCTCCGGTTTTTTTGTGCCGGTCAGCCCGGCAACATTGCTTTCAGGTAGCGGCCTGTGTGCGAGGCTGGATTTGCAGCGACTTGTTCTGGCGTGCCTTCTGCAATGATCTGACCGCCCCCTGAGCCACCTTCCGGTCCCAGATCGATAACCCAGTCAGCGGTCTTGATGACATCAAGGTTGTGCTCGATGACAACGATGGTGTTGCCGTGATCCCGGAGGCGTTGCAGTACGCTAAGCAGCTGCTGAATATCGTAGAAGTGTAGCCCTGTGGTGGGCTCATCGAGAATATACAAGGTTTTCCCGGTATCCCGCTTGGATAGCTCTTTGGCAAGCTTCACGCGCTGGGCTTCACCGCCGGACAGAGTTACGGCGCTTTGCCCAAGGCGAATGTAGGAAAGCCCGACATCCACCAGTGTCTGCAGTTTTCTGGCGAGAAACGGCACGGCGTCAAAAAACTCTCGGCCTTCCTCAACGGTCATGCTCAAAACTTCATTGATGTTCTTGCCTTTGTAGCGTACCTCCAGGGTTTCCCGGTTGTAGCGTTTGGCTTTACACACATCGCAGGGGACGTATACATCCGGCAGGAAGTGCATTTCCACCTTGATCATGCCGTCGCCCTGGCATGCTTCACATCGCCCACCTTTCACGTTGAAGGAGAAACGACCGGGCTTATAGCCCCTTGCTCGTGCCTCCTGTGTGCCGGCAAACAGCTCTCGTATTGGCGTGAACAGGCCGGTGTAGGTGGCCGGGTTCGAGCGGGGTGTGCGCCCGATGGGGCTCTGATCTATGTCGATGACCTTGTCCAGCTGGTCAAGACCCTTAAGCCCTTCGTAGGGTGATGCATTGAGGCTGGTGGCTTTGTTGAGTTTTGCCGCGGCCACCGGGTAGAGAGTGCTGTTTATCAGGGTCGACTTTCCAGAGCCTGAAACTCCGGTGACGCAGGTCATGATGCCCAAGGGCAGCGTGAGAGTGACGTGCTGCAAGTTATTACCAGTTGCCCCGGTCAGCGTCAGAGTTTCTCCTGAACCCTTGTTTCTGGTTTCGGGGATGGCAATCTGTTTGGCTCCGCTGAGGTACTGTCCCGTCAATGAATCGGGGTTTTCCTGGATTTGCGCGGGTGTACCTTGAGCGATGATCTGGCCGCCATGAACACCGGCACCCGGTCCGATATCAATAACATGATCGGCTGCAAGGATGGCCTCTTCATCATGTTCGACTACGATGACGGTATTGCCAAGATCGCGCAGATGGGTGAGGGTGCTCAGCAATCGGTCATTGTCCCGTTGATGAAGACCGATGGAGGGCTCATCAAGGATGTACATGACGCCCATCAGGCCCGCACCGATCTGGCTGGCCAGCCGTATTCTCTGCGCTTCGCCGCCAGAGAGCGTGTCGGCACTGCGTTCAAGTGTCAGGTATTCCAGGCCGACGTTGACCAGAAACTGGAGTCGCTGCCGAACTTCCTTTGTGATCTTTTCTGCAATCTCGCCTCTGCGGCCGGGCAGCGTAAGCGTGTCGAAGTAGGAGTAAGCTTCACCGATGGGCAGGTGAGTCAGGTCCGGCAGGTTGCGGTTGTCAATGAAAACGTGGCGGGCGCTGCGACGCAGGCGCGAGCCTTTGCATTCCTTGCAGGGCTGGGTACTGAGGTTACGCGACAGTTCTTCGCGCATACTCGGCGAATCAGTTTCCCTATAGCGACGTTCGAGATTTGGAATGATCCCTTCGAAGGAATGGGACTTTTCCATGATGTGACCACGAGAATTTACGTAGCGAAATGGTATTGCTTCGCTGCCTGACCCGAACAGGAGTGTCGTTTGGAAGTTCTCCGGGAACTCCGCCCAGGGCGTTTCCAGGTCGATGCCATAGTGCTCGGCAACGCTACCCAGCATCTGGAAATAGTACACCGCCCTGCGATCCCAGCCCTTGATGGCACCAGCGGCTAGTGTTGCTTCGGGGTGCTGGACGATTTTGTCTGCATCAAAGAACTGCTTAACGCCCAAGCCGTCACAGGTAGGGCAGGCCCCTGCCGGGTTGTTAAAGGAAAACAGTTTTGGTTCAAGCTCGCTCAGTGCGTAGCCGCACTGTGTACAGGCATATTTGGCAGAAAAGGTATGTTCTTCGTGTTCGCCGTCTTTATCGCTGTCCATCGGGGCCACAAGGGCAATGCCGTCGGCAAGTCCCAGGGCGGTCTCGAAACTTTCGGCGAGCCGTTGTTCCAGGCCAGGCTTCACCTTGAAGCGGTCAACGACGACGTCAATCTGGTGTTTGCGTTTCTTGTCGAGTGCTGGCACATCATCAATGTCATACACCGAGCCATCCACTCGCAGACGTATAAATCCCTGGCTGCGCATGGTCTCAACGACTTGAAGATGTTCGCCTTTACGGTCCCGGATAACCGGCGCAAGGATCATCAACTTGCTGTCTTCCGGCATGGCAAGCACCTGGTCAACCATCTGGCTGACGGTTTGCGCTTCCAGCGGTTGATCGTGATCCGGGCACCGCGGCTCGCCAGCGCGGGCAAACAATAACCGCAGGTAATCATAGATTTCGGTGATGGTGCCAACCGTCGAACGAGGGTTGTGTGATGTGGATTTCTGCTCGATAGAGATGGCAGGGGAAAGGCCTTCGATGTGATCGACATCGGGCTTTTCCATCATCGAGAGGAACTGGCGCGCATAGGTGGATAAGGATTCCACATAGCGCCTCTGACCCTCGGCATAAAGCGTATCAAATGCCAGAGATGATTTGCCTGAGCCGGACAGGCCGGTTATGACGATCAGCTTGTCCCTCGGGATATCCAGGTCGATGTTCTTCAGGTTGTGGGTCCGTGCCCCTTTGATCTGGATATGATCCATAACACCTCGCTTGGATAAAAAACGCAAATTATAACGTGTTCCGCCGGCCACGGCGAAAATGCCGGTAAAGTCGCGCCTGTGCCCCGTCGGAGAACCTTCTGTTACAATGCGCCGCCTGTGGAACATATGTTCTTTCGCAAGGCCACGCTTTCAACCCCGGGACAGGAGCCGACTGCAATGAATACGCTGGAAAAACGCTCCGTATTTGCGCTGGCATCCGTTTATGCCATTCGTATGCTCGGGCTGTTTATGGTCATGCCGGTATTCATGCTGCTGGGTGACGGGCTTGAAGGTGCAACGCCGGCTCTGCTTGGCTTTGCCATTGGCGCGTACGGCCTGAGCCAGGCGTTGCTGCAGATACCTTTTGGTCTGCTTTCAGATCGCGTTGGCCGCAAGCGCATGATTTATATAGGCTTGGTTCTTTTTGCCGCGGGCAGCATACTGGCTGGCTCTACGAACTCAATATACGTCGTCATCGCCGGTCGGATTCTTCAGGGCGCTGGGGCTATTGCCAGTGTGCTCATGGCGCTGCTCAGTGACCTAACCCGTGAGGAAGAGCGAACCAAGGCCATGGCGACGGTGGGTATTTCCATCGGACTTTCCTTTTCGGTCTCTCTGGTTCTCGGGCCACTTTTGGGTTCGGTGTGGGGTCTGTCCGGGATCTTCTATGCCACTGCCGTTCTGTCCATGGTCGCGCTGCTTATTGTCAGCCGAGTGGTTCCTACGCCGCACCAGCACAAAATCAGTGCCGACACTCATCCTGCGAAGGCAATGCTGGGGCGCGTCCTGTCTGACAAGCGCCTGTTGCGACTGGATTTCGGGATTTTCTCACTGCATCTGGTGCTGACGTCACTGTTTCTGGTGTTCCCATCTGTTCTGCAGAATCAGCTTGGGCTGGCCAGTGGTTCGCAGTGGTGGTTTTACCTGAGCGTGATGCTTACCTCGTTTTTGGCCATGGTGCCGTTTATCATCATTGGCGAGAAGAAACGCAGAATGAAACCTGTGCTTTGTGGTGCTATTGCTTTGCTTGCGTTGGCAACAGCGGGGCTGTCCGGAGTGTCAAATAGCCTGCCCGTCGCCTGGGTCGTGCTGTTTTTCTTTTTTATGGCCTTCAATCTGCTTGAAGCCAGCCTGCCGTCTCTGATCAGTAAAGAGGCGCCGGCTGCAAGCAAGGGAACGGCCATGGGCGTGTATTCTACCTCGCAGTTTATGGGGGCTTTTCTGGGAGGAGCCCTCGGCGGCTTCCTGCTGCAGCAGTTTGGGATCGAAGGTGTGGTCTGGTTTATGGTCACCGTCCTCGGGCTCTGGTTGCTCGTCGCTCTGACCATGCCTGCGCCGGGCTACACCTCGGGTTTCGTGGTACAGTTGCGGGACATGGTCAGTGACCAGTACGACGAAGTTGATGGCAGTCTGCGCGGCTTGCCGGGTGTGCAGGATGTGGTCATTGTTGAAAACGCTGCCACCGCCTATCTTAAGGTGGATCGACAGCACTTTGATGAGGCGCTACTTGCGGACTTTCCTTTCGTCCGACAGGGTAGCAGTTCTTGAAATCCGGAGGCTCGCAAGGAATGCGGGTGTCCCTGAAAACAGAATCAGGAGCGGAACATGGCAAGAGGCGTAAATAAAGTCATCCTTATCGGGAATCTCGGGCAGGATCCGGATACCCGTTATACCCCTAACGGCAATGCCGTGGTGAACCTGAATATTGCTACCGACGAGAGTTACAAGGATCGCCAGACAGGCCAGCTGGTTCCGAAAACGGAATGGCACCGGGTTGTGATGTTTGGAAAGATTGCCGAAGTGGCCGGACAGTATCTGCGCAAAGGTTCCAAGGTCTATATCGAGGGCAAGCTACAGACGCGCAAATGGCAGAACAAAGAAGGCCAGGATGTTTACACCACCGAGGTGGTTGTCGATATTAATGGGCAGATGCAGATGCTGGACAGTCGTGGGAGTGACGGTGGCGGCGCGAGCCAAAGTGCACCTGCCGGACGCCCTCAGCAATCAACACCAGCTGCGCAGCCCCAGAACAGTCCGCCGCCGGCGCAGTCGAGTGGTTATAACCAGAGCCAGCCGTCGCAGGGCAGCAGCATGCCTGAGCCGGTTGATGATTTTGATGACGATATACCGTTTTAGCGGTTACCTTATTTAGAGTTCACCGCAGGGTTGAAAAAAACGGCTGTTCAGACAGCCGTTTTTTTATGTCTGATTCCGTCTCAAACTCACTCTTCCTCAATGTCATCCATACCCAGTTCGTTGATTTTGCGCGTGAGCGTGTTCCGTCCCCAGCCAAGAAGAACTGATGCATCCCGGCGACGCCCCCCGGTATGTTTCAGAGCGGTCTCAATCATGATTTTTTCAAATTCCGGCAGGGCTGACCCAAGAATTGCCTTTTCTCCCCTTTTTAATTCCTGATCGGCCCAGTTCCTGAGTCCCTCCTGCCAGGTAGCTCCGGTGGTCTGAGTCTCACTCTGGTGTCGCAACTCGGGGGGCAAGTCGTCAATGTGAATCTCTCTGCCGCTGGCCATGACAGTGAGCCAGCGACAGGTGTTTTCAAGCTGGCGCACGTTGCCCGGCCAAGGCAGGGTTGTGAGGTAGTTTTCTGCTTCTGGGCGCAGGATCTTGGGTTCCACAGAAAGTTCTCTGGCGGCCCTTTGCAGGAAGTGCTGCATCAATCGGGGAATGTCCTCGCAGCGCTCCGCCAGCTTCGGCAGGTGCACACGGATAACGTTAAGTCGGTGGAAAAGATCTTCCCGGAACGAGCCGGACTGAACGAGCTTCTCCAGGTTCTGGTGAGTGGCGGCGATGATGCGAACATCAACCTTGATGGACGTGGTGCCGCCGACGCGGTAGAACTCGCCATCTGCCAGAACCCGCAGCAGGCGGGTCTGGGTATCGCCTGGCATGTCCCCGATTTCATCCAGAAACAGGGTGCCACCGTTGGCCTGTTCAAACCGACCCTGGCGTACCGCAGTAGCACCGGTAAAAGCGCCTTTTTCATGGCCGAAGAGTTCAGACTCTATAAGATCCCGAGGAATGGCCGCCATATTAAGGGCTATAAACGGATGTCGGGCCCTGGGGCTGTGGTTGTGCAGCGCCTGGGCAACTAGCTCTTTCCCTGTTCCGCTTTCACCGTTGATCAGGACGGTGATGTTGGAGTGGGAAAGTCGGCCGATAGCACGGAAAACTTCCTGCATGGCAGGAGCTTCACCGATGATCTCGGTGCTGTGCTGGATGGTCTCCGCTTGCGGCTGAGAGACCGCCCGCTTCTCGTGGCTATGAGCGACAGCCCGTTTAGCCAGGGCTACGGCATCGTCTACATCGAACGGTTTAGGAAGGTATTCAAAAGCACCGGTCTGATAACTGGTAACGGCGCTTTCCAGATCCGAGTGAGCGGTCATGATGATGACCGGAACGTCCGGGTGTGCTTCGACGATGTGTGACAGCAGGGTGATGCCATCCACCCCGGGCATGCGAATATCACTGATGATGGCGTCGGGCTGCTCGCGCTCCAGTCGCCTCATGATGTTTTCACCACTCTCAAAAACGGTGGGCTGCATGCCGGCCTGGCTCAGGGCGCGTTCCAGCACCCAGCGAATGCTGCGATCGTCATCGACGATCCAAATGTTGGCGGGTTGTTGGCTCATGAGGTGCCCTCCAGGGGTAGGAAGATGATGAAGTCTGTTCGACCCGGCTCACTCTCACACTCAACCAGCCCTTGATGCTGGCTGATGATGCTCTGGGTAATGGACAGTCCGAGCCCGGTGCCATTGGCGCGGCCGCTGATCATCGGGTAGAAAATATTTTGACGCAGCTCTGGAGTGATTCCCGGGCCGTTGTCGATGATGTCTATCCGGCACACAAGCCTATGGCGCCTGGGGCCGATAGTGACCTGGCGCAGGGCGCGGGTGCGAAAAGTAATGGTGGGCGTTTTTTGGCCATCGGGAAGGGTGGCCTCGCTTTCAAAGGCCGCCTCCATCGCATTGCGAGCAATGTTGAGAACGGCCTGGATCAGCTGCTCTTTATCTCCCGAAAACTCCGGCAGACTGGGGTCGTAGTCCCTATAGAATAGCACCCTGCCTTTGCACTCGGCTTCCAGCAGGGTGCGTACCCGTTCAAGGATCTCATGAATATTGGTAGGTGCCGGTTTCAGTGCTTTGTTGGGGCCCAGCATACGGTCAACAAGGCTGCGCAAGCGATCGGCTTCTTCAATGATTACCCGGGTATATTCGCGCTGGTCGGCACTGGTTAGCTCTCGATCGAGTAATTGAGCGGCGCCGCGAATGCCCCCGAGGGGGTTCTTTATCTCATGGGCCATGCCACGGACCAGGATCCGAGTGGTTTCCTGCTGGGAAATCAGGTCTTCTTCCCGGCTTATCCGTAGCAGGCGGTCCCGAGGTTGTACTTCCACCAGCAGAGCAGCGGGGTTTTGGTCAAGAAGCGAAACAGTGTAGTCCACAATCCTTTGTGAACCGCTAGCCAGAAGGAATTCTGTTTCCCGGCGAGTGTAAGACTGGCCCGATTCAGCTGCAGTGCGCAGGGTGTTGAGGGTGCTCTCTGCACCAAGAAGGATGTCGCGGAGATGAAGTCCTGAGCTATGGGTCATGCTGGTTTCAAGCAGGCTTTCTGCCGCTGGGTTCAGATACCGGATTATCAAATCGCTCTCCAGCACAAGAACCGCGGTCGTGAGGTTGTCCAGCATGCCCTTGTACCTGTTTGCGTTGGCTGGTGAGTTTGCCATACGTGCTTCCTGTTGGTTTAAGCCGGAGGGGTGTCTTGCCATGCGCTCCCTGTATCTCGCTTAACCGCTGTAACAGGAAGTAGCAAAAACTGAACCAATTTCGGAGGACGGCCGGGCTGCTTGGGCAAGCAACCCGAAGGCGCGTTATTTCAGGGCGGGTCTGCAACGAAAGGAGTCGGGCAGCCTGAACGCTTAGTCCCGATGCTGCCTGGAGATTAGCACAATTGCAGTGCCATCGCACCAAATTGGTGCGGTGGCTTGGCGCTAATTCTGAGTAGAAGGGCGATGAACAGTGAACCGAATTGGGCTGCCGGATTTAATCTGGACACCATTTCTGTCCACAATGTGAATGCCGGCCTCGTGTGTGCCCCGGAATATATTGTTAACGGTCACAGCGCCGGAAGCGCTCTGGCCAACTGGCTGACCATCCAGCGTTACTTCGTATTTGTGCTCTGGCTCAAGGCCTGGCGTGCTGCGCATTTCAAAGCGCACGTCGCCACTGCCGCTGTAGAATGCTTGTTCATCTTCAGGGTAGGTGAACGAGACGCTCTCATAAACCGAGCCTTCCCGTTTTACTTCCTCCCTGAGTTTGTCGGTTTCCCTGACGTTTTGCGGTTTGGGGAGGGTAATTGTCGTAACCGGCTTCACCTTCACAGTCTCTGCGCCTTTCGACGGTTCGTCGGAGAAGGTTACATTGCCCCGGGCATCCACATTGCGGTAAACCTCTGCGGCCACGGGCCCTGCGATCAGGAGCAATAGCCCTGCGGTCATTCCAAGCCTTGGGTTCATAAGCACAACCTGTCTTAGTATTTTTACTGATTATCAATGGCCGGACACGCCTTTTCAATGCAGCAGGGAGAGATGTTGGTTACATATCGTTAAGGGCGGCCCCACAAAAAAGCCCCGCTCTTTGTGAGCGAGGCTTCAGATACTGCTAATTGCCTAAAGCAATTTTAGCAGGAACCACCGGGGCGGATTTAGCAAGAATAATACAGTTCGAATTCAACCGGGTGAGTGGTCATGTTGATACGCTCAACTTCGCCACGCTTAAGATCGATGTAGCCCTGGATCATATCTTCAGTGAAGACGCCGCCACGGGTCAGGAACTCATGGTCTTCCTTCAGGCAATCCAGTGCTTCCTGCAGAGTTTCAGCAACCTTCGGGATGCTGAGGGCTTCCTCTTTGGGCAGGTCGTACAGATCCTTATCCATGGCATCGCCCGGGTGAATCTTGTTCTGGATACCATCCAGGCCGGCCATCATCAGCGCAGCAAACGCCAGGTATGGGTTGGCAGCCGGGTCAGGGAAGCGCACTTCGACACGGCGGGCTTTCGGGCTGGTTACATACGGAATGCGGATGGACGCAGAGCGATTGCGCGCAGAATAAGCCAGCATAACCGGCGCTTCGTACCCGGGAACCAGGCGCTTATAGCTGTTTGTAGCCGGATTGGTGAACGCGTTAATAGCTTTGGCGTGCTTGATGATGCCGCCAACGTAGAACAGCGCCATTTCACTCAGGCCCGCGTAGCTGTCGCCTGCGAACAGGTTTTTGCCGTCTTTGTTCAGACTCATGTGTACGTGCATGCCGGAACCGTTGTCGCCGACCACGGGCTTGGGCATGAAGGTGGCTGTTTTCCCGTAGGCGTGTGCCACGTTGTGCACGCAGTATTTCAGGATCTGGACCTCGTCGGCCTTCTTGGTCAGCGTGTTGGCGCCAACACCGATTTCACACTGGCCCGCAGTGCCCACTTCGTGGTGATGAACTTCAATAACCAGGCCCATGGATTCCATCGCCGCGCACATGGCGCCACGCAGGTCGTGCAGGCTGTCCACCGGAGGTACCGGAAAGTAGCCGCCTTTTACGCCTGGCCGGTGGCCAATGTTGTTTTTGTCAAAGTCGTCGCCGGAGACCCACGCTGCTTCTTCTGAGTGAAGCGAGTACATGGAACCCTGCATGTCGGTTTTCCACTTTGCAGAATCGAAGACGAAGAACTCGGGCTCAGGGCCAAACAGAGCACCATCTGCGATACCGGTGGATTTCAGGTATTCCTCGGCCCGGCGGGCAACAGAGCGCGGATCCCGCTCGTAGCCTTGCATGGTAGAAGGCTCAACAATGTCACAGGTAATGTTGATGGTGCTTTCTTCGGTGAACGGATCAAGAACGGAGCTGCTGTCGTCCGGCATCAGGATCATGTCGGATTCGTTGATGCCTTTCCAGCCGGAGATGGAGGAGCCGTCAAACATCTTGCCTTCAGCGAAGAAGTCCTCATCGACCTCAGTTGCAGGAATGGTGACGTGCTGTTCTTTGCCCCGGCTGTCGGTGAAGCGCATATCGACCCATTTCACTTCGTGTTCTTTAATCAAATCAACTGTCTTGGACATTGTGAATGCTCCGTAAGTAATCCCGCACTGCGGGTGTATTCGTGATCATGTTCCGGATTGCTCTGAGGGGCTGAATTCCGGTTTGTTGTTCAGGCCTGCGCAGCTTAGCAAAAGCTATTGATTCTTACCTTCATATTTTGGTTTTACAGATGCTCGAAAAACCTGATACGTGATTCAAAGCAAGGTGCTTGCCAGTTTTGACCGGCCGCCCTGCAGCAGCGGTTTTGCGATCGGGTGCCGCGTCTCCAGCCGGCTCGCTTGAATGAATTCAGGTGATTGATCTGCCCCGGCAGCGCAGTGTTGAACCAGAATGGTGCATATTTATAGGGTCGCTTACGGATACGCCCCAATATGGTGCGCTTCGTTCGCCAAATGAAACTGATTAAGAAATAGGCGTTCTTCTTCATATAAACGGTGCAGAGTTTTCGATATACTGCGCGCCGCTTCATTTTCTCCGCATGTGCCCGGATTATCGATCTGGTAGACACATGTGAGGCGCCGGACCTGCAGGTTTCGGTGGATGAGTTCATTTTACGGATTTGAGATGGCATGCGCGGGCCTCGCCTGCGAACGACCCTCTCAGGTCATTGAGTGCATGCCGCAGGAATAATTTTGTGATTGAAAAACTTCGTAATATTGCCATTATTGCCCACGTTGACCATGGTAAAACCACGCTCGTAGACAAGCTGCTGCGCTTGTCCGGCACTCTGGATCGCAAAGAGCTCGAGAACGAGCGCGTCATGGATTCCAACGATCAGGAAAAAGAGCGTGGCATCACCATTTTGGCCAAAAACACTGCGCTGAAATGGAACGGCTACGATATCAATATTGTAGACACCCCGGGCCACGCGGATTTTGGTGGCGAAGTAGAGCGGGTGATGAGCATGGTCGATTGTGTGCTGTTGGTGGTCGATTCCATCGACGGGCCCATGCCGCAGACACGCTTCGTAACCCAGAAAGCGTTCGCGGCCGGGCTGCGCCCAATTGTTGTGGTCAATAAAGTCGATCGCCCGGGCGCGCGCCCGGATTGGGTTGTAGATCAGGTATTCGATCTGTTTGACAGCTTGGGCGCTACCGACGAGCAACTGGACTTTCCCATTGTTTATGCCAGCGCGCTGAACGGTGTTGCCGGTCTGGATCATGAAGACCTCAGTGACAACATGGACGCTGTGTTCCAAGCGATCGTCGATCACGTGCCTGCGCCTGCGGTGGATATGGATGGCCCTTTCCAGATGCAGATCTCGCAGCTGGACTACAGTAGCTTTTTGGGCGTGATCGGTATCGGCCGTATCGCCCGCGGCAAGGTGAAAACCAATACCCCGGTGGTTGCCATCGGCGCAGATGGCAAGAAACGTCAGGGCCGTATTCTGAAGATCATGGGCCACTCCGGTCTGCATCGGGTTGAAGTGAACGAAGCCCAGGCTGGCGACATCGTCTGTATCAGTGGGTTGGATCAGCTGCATATCTCAGACACCCTGTGTGATATGAATAATGTAGAGGCTCTGCCACCGCTGACGGTAGACGAGCCCACCGTGTCCATGACCTTCCAGGTCAACGATTCGCCCTTCTGTGGTAAAGAGGGCAAGTATGTCACCAGCCGTAATATCAAAGATCGTCTGGAAAAAGAGCTGCTGTACAACGTAGCCCTGCGGGTTGAAGACGGTGAATCCATGGACAAATTCAAGGTGTCTGGCCGTGGCGAGCTGCACTTGTCTGTGCTGATTGAAAATATGCGCCGCGAGAACTTCGAGCTGGCGGTAGGCCGCCCTGAAGTGGTCATCAAGGAAGTGGACGGCGTGAAACAGGAGCCGTATGAGGATGTCATCGTCGACATTGAAGAGCAGCATCAGGGCCCTTTGATGGAACAGATGGGCCTGCGTAAAGGCGATCTGACCAACATGGTTCCGGATGGCAAGGGTCGCATGCGTCTTGAATACACCATTCCTGCGCGCGGTCTGATCGGCTTTCGCAATAGCTTCCTGACCATGACGTCCGGCACGGGTATTCTCACCTCAACCTTCAGCCACTATGGGCCGATCAAGGTTGGTGACGTGACCAGTCGCCAGAACGGTGTGCTTGTCTCCATGGCGAAGGGTGCAGCGTTGACCTACTCGCTGGAAACGCTTCAGAGTCGCGGGAAGCTCTTCCTCGATCCTGGCCAGGAAGTTTACGAGGGTCAGCTTTGCGGTATTCACAGCCGTGACAACGATTTGGTGATCAACCCGACCAAAGGTAAGAAGCTCGACAACATGCGGGCCTCCGGCAAGGATGAGGTCATCGCTCTGGTGCCGCCGATCAAGTTCACTCTGGAGCAGGCGCTGGAATTTATTGACGACGACGAACTGGTTGAAGTAACGCCCAAGTCCATTCGGCTGCGCAAGAAGCACCTTACTGAGAACGAACGTAAGCGCGCAAGCAAGAAGTAATATTCGTGTTTTGAATCAGGCCGGTGCTGGCAGCAGCTCCGGCCTTTTTTGTGCTTATGCATTTCGTAAAGCTCGCCCACCGCCCATTCAACTCCGCTACAATGTTACCGAAACTTATCTGATCGGCGGAGTAGCCCATGCTCAATCTGTACCCGGATATCAAACCCTACGCCAAACACCGGCTGGCGGTGGAAGCGCCCCACGAGTTATATATCGAAGAGAGCGGGAATCCTGAGGGGATACCTGTGCTTTTCGTTCATGGTGGCCCTGGGGGAGGGTGCGAGGACTATCACCGCCGTTTCTTTGATGCTGAGCGTTTCCGGATTATCCTGATGGATCAGCGCGGTGCAGGCCGTTCCACGCCCTTGGCGGAACTGGAAGGAAACAGTACCGACAAGCTGGTTCAGGATATGGAAACCATACGCATGTTTCTGGGTATTGAGCGTTGGTTGTTATTCGGCGGTAGCTGGGGTTCGACTCTCAGCCTGGTTTACGCCCAGACGCATACTGAGCGAGTGTTGGGGCTTGTTCTCCGGGGTATCTTCCTATGCCGCCCACGGGATATCGCCTGGTTCTATCAGGATGGCGCAAGCCGTGTATTTCCGGATTACTGGCAGGAATTTGAGGCGCAGATACCTGAGATCGAGCGCGGGGATATGGTGAGCGCCTACTATCGCAGGTTGACCAGTAACAACGAACTGGAGCAGATTCAGGCGGCAAAAGCCTGGTCGGTCTGGGAAGGCCGTTGTGCGACCCTGCATCCTAATCCCCGGGTGGTTGAGCATTTTGGCCATCCTCATGTTGCAATTGCGTTGGCGCGCATCGAGTGCCACTACTTCATGAATTCTTCATTTCTCGAGGATAACCAGATTATCCGGGACGCCCATAAGCTCCGGAATGTTCCTGGCATCATTGTGCACGGACGTTACGATATGGTGTGCCCGCTGGACAATGCCCTCGCCCTCAGCAAAGCCTGGCCGGAAGCCGATTTGCGCATTATTCGTGACGCCGGGCATTCGGCTTCTGAGCCCGCCATCGTGGATGCGCTCATGCGCGGTGTTGATGAAGTGATGGCTAAAACGAGCAAAAATGCGGGCTGACATCTTGTAACGTGAAAGAGTTGCGGGAATCTGTGTGCATGGATACACTCTTGCGTGATTTTAATTCTCACTTGGTCGGAGAGATCAGAATACCAGATGAAAGGGCTTGTCCAGCGGGTGTCAGAAGCAAGCGTTGAAGTCGATGGCCGTGAGATTTCACGGATAGGCTCAGGCATCCTTTTGTTGCTGGGTGTAGAGCAGGGAGACGGGCAGAATGAGGCAAGGGAGTTGTGCCGGAAAATTCTTACTTATCGTATCTTTCCCGATGAGGCGGGCCGTATGAACCGCAGTGTGCTCGACACCGGTGGCGCCCTCCTTGTCGTTCCCCAGTTCACGCTTGTTGCAGATACCTCTTCTGGCACCCGTCCGGGCTTTTCCCGGGCTGCTGGCCCGGATGTTGCAAGAGATATTTATGCGGCTTTCCTCAATCTTGCCCGAACTGATATGAGCGCCAAAAGAGTGCAAGAGGGGTGCTTCGGTGCCGATATGAAGGTGAGCTTGATTAATGATGGGCCGGTGACTTTTATGCTTTCAACCCGTGAGAGGCACCGGTGAGTTCGCGAGTGCCAAAGCTTGCTCGCGCTGGAATCTGCTTGTTGGAACACATGGAAGACATCTACTGGAATAAAACGTTGCACTTCTGGTTCCAAATGAGCTAGAAGAGCGACATTAAATATTTGCAAAGCAAGCGGTGTTGTATTAAAACAGGATCATTATCCAGCGCTTTAAGAGAGTGCTGTAAGTCTCTGAACTATAAAGATCTGGCAAAGCGCAGATACCAACAATAAGAAAAGTTGCTGATATGTCACAATTCTGACATGCGGCGATCGTAAAATCGGAGCCATCCAGATGATCTGGGGCACCTTACGGAAATCGGGACTAACCCGTTGTTAAAACCTGAATTAACTCGCAAAAGGACATACAACATGAAAAAAACACTCATTGCATCTGCTATTGCCGCTGCCACCATTTCTGGCAGCGTGATGGCGCAGGAAAGTAACCTGCCCACCGTTTACGGTAACATTCAGTACGTGCTGAAGCACACCAACGTTGACGGCGCAGGCTCTACTATTGAGCACGCTGACAACGGTTCTACTCTGGGTATCAAACACGACCACGAAATCGCTCCGGGCATCACTGGTTTCTTCAAGCTGGAGCTTCAAGGTATCAACGCTGACGACAAGGACAGCAGCAACGGTATTGACGCTCTGGACGAAGCCTACATCGGTGTTAAAGGTGACAGCTTCGGTCAAGTCTGGGTTGGTTCCGATGACTCTGTATATGAGAGTGCTATTGTCAAGATTGGCAACTTCCACGAAGTTGGCTCTGATATCTTCGGCAACTATGAAACTGGCGAAGGTGACTTGGTTCAATACATGTCTCCGTCCTTTGGCGGTCTGACACTTGCTGGCGCTGTCCAGATTAATGGTGACGGTGACTCCCGTACCTTCGGTAATAAGTCCTACCCTTACCAGCTGGTGGCTACCTATGCAGTAGACGCTCTTGAAGTGTCGGCTGGCATGGACTCTAACGACGGCCCAGGTATCAATAACGAAAACAGCTATGGTCTGACAGCCACCTACAACATGGGTGACTTGAGCGTGATTGGTGAATTCCAGACTCGCAAAGACGTCAATGACATTATGGGCGTGATGGGTGTCTACACCATGGGTGCGAATCAGTTTGCATTGTCTTACCAGGTGCAGGACGTAGACTCAACTGGCGACAAGAATGACACCATCATTCTGCAGGCCCTGCACAACGTATCAGACAATATGTACGTCTATTTCGAGGGTTATCTGTCTAGCGCCGACGGCGCGACCTACTATGCAGACCCTGATGGCACTACCGCTGCTGGTGACGAGCAGACCATCGCTTCTGTTGGTGCGGTATACTACTTCTGATCAGCTAACCAGCTAATCAAGTAGTTGAAGACCGGTGACTCTTGAGTCATCGGTTTTTTGTATTTTCAGGTCCAGTGACTTGCAAGGGGAGAGCAAGACAGCTCAGCTCTGGATCAAGTTGACCCTCACCGGGGATAGGCTAGAGTCGGCCCTTAAATGGATGCAAAATATACCAATTGGGCTATGGCTTGCCGGGCTGCGTGCTTTGCTTGAATCTAGGTACTTTAAGATTATGGTGGTTTCGATATCTTGCAGATTGGGATAGGAAATCGTCGCTCAAACCTGCGTTCACTAAAAAGGAAGACACAATATGAAAAAAACACTCATTGCATCTGCTATTGCTGCTGCCACCATTTCTGGCACCGTTATGGCGCAGGAAAGTAACCTGCCCACCGTTTACGGCAACATTCAGTACGTGCTGAAGCACACCAACGTTGACGGCGGAGGTTCTAATATTGAGCACGCTGACAACGGTTCTACTCTGGGTATCAAACACGACCACGAGATCGCTCCGGGCATCACTGGTTTCTTCAAGCTGGAGCTTCAAGGTATCAACGCTGACGACAAGGACAGCAGCAACGGTATTGACGCTCTGGACGAAGCCTACATCGGTATCAAGGGTGACAGCTTCGGTCAGATCTGGGTTGGTTCCGATGACTCTATATACGAGAGCGCTGTTGATGAGGTAGCTCAGTTCCACGAAGTGGGTTCTGACATCGGTTTCAATTATGAAACCGGGGAAGGTGACCTGGTCCAGTATATGTCTCCTTCCTTCGGTGGCCTGACTCTGGCCGCAGCTGTTCAGGTCAACGGTGACGGAGATAACTCTCCTTCTAGCGACAAAATAGGCAATAAGTCTTTCCCGTTCCAGCTGGCTGCGATGTATGAAATAGATGCCATCGAACTGGCATTTGCTGTCGACTCTAACGATGGTAATGGTGGTGTCAACAACGAAAATTCCTACGGCCTGCGCGGTAGCTATAACATGGATAACCTGCGTCTGACCGCCTCCTATGAGACTCGGAAGGACGTCGCTGACACTATTGGCTTGATGGGCGTTTACACCATGGGTGCCAACCAGTTCGCGCTGTCTTATCAGCTTCGTGAGGACGACACTGCAGCGGGTGATCAGAACGATACCGTCATTCTGCAGGCTCTTCACAACCTGTCTGACAACATGTACGTTTACTTCGAAGGCTACCTGTCTGGTTCAGACGATGCCGGTGAGTACACGCTGGAAGGCGCATCGGGTGATGAGCAGTCCATTGCGTCCGTTGGTGCGGTATACTACTTCTGATCAGCTAACCTAGCTAATCAGTTAGTATTGAAAACCGGTGGCCTCAGGGCCACCGGTTTTTGTTTTTTGGGTAAGCAGAATCTAAAGGTATAAGAGGTATGGCCGAAGAGCTGGAAATAAAACTGAGTCTTGAGCCTGAGTGCCTCAAAACGGTGCTGCATTGGCTGCAGGCACAGCCTGGAGCTGTAAAAGGGGGCAAAAAATCCCTGGTGAATTGCTATTTCGATACGCCGGACGCAGCGCTCAATCGCCAGCATGCAGCCCTGCGTGTGCGCCAGGCCGGAGAACAGTATGTACAAACCCTCAAAACCCGTGGTGAGTTCGTTAATGGTGCGCATCGTCGCGAGGAGTGGGAGTGGCCAGTTGCCGGCCCTTCACTGTCCCTGGGCTTGCTGGCAGATACGCCGCTGGGGGATGATATAAACTTGGCCCGACTGGTGCCGGTTTTCGAAACCAACTTTACCCGCCAGGTGGTGATGCTGGACGATGGTGAAGCCGTGATTGAGTGTGCGCTGGACGATGGAGTGATTGTTGCCGGCGAGAACCAGAAGCCGCTTCATGAAGTAGAGTTTGAGCTTAAATCGGGTAACCCCTCCCGCCTGCTGGCCTGGGCTGAAAGGCTCGCCCAGTACTGCCCGGTTTTCCTTAACCTGATCAGCAAGGCCGAGCAGGGCTATTATCTCGCGGGGATACACATGGCAGAGCCGGTAGTTACCGAAAATGCAGGGCCGACGGCCGATGGGCGAGACGACATTGATCGGCTATTGCAGCGGCTAAGTAGCGCATGGCTAGAACACAGTGCCGTGTCGCTGAAAGGTGTCGATCTTCTGTTGCTCGGTGCCCATGCTGAAGCTTGCGGTTTGGGGCAACCCTTTGCCAAGTTGGCAGAGCATCTGGCCAAAGGTGGAACCCTCAGCCACTTACTGGGCAAGCCAGAGCTTGGTCAGTGCCAGCTTGGCTTATTGGCGAATCGGGCACGGCAGTCGTTAAGTTTCTAGAATCATTGTCACGATACTGACGTAAATCATCACGCCACTCACGTTGGCATCGGTAAAGATTGTTCAGTGGGCAGTGGTGCCTGAAGCGTCGCCTGTGGTCGCATTTTCGTGCAGGTTTCTCCATTTTTCCAGAAACGTTCGATAGCGCTCCAATGCGTCTTTGATCACCTCAAGGTCCGGCGGTGCGCTTGATTTGACCAGAACGATAAGCCCCTTGCCCTCAATTTCATCGGTTATGGGCGGGTGGCAGATAACTTCATCGTTCTCATCGATGTACGCAAGCGCTGTACCAATGCCGTGGCGAATCAGGGCGCTGACAATGTCTGCCCAGTTAAGGTCGTCAAGTTTCAGATCGTAGCGGTGCGGGTGATCCTGCTCGTAATTGAACATGTCCTCCAGTACTTTTTCCGATCCCGGGGCCACCACGGATCGCACCATTATCTCCGGATAGGTGCGCACCGGGCGTATAATGGCACGCACGCCAAGTGTTTTGAAACGGCTGCGATTGGCGTCCGTAACACACTCCACGGTGGTTTTCTGGCCAAGGTTAAGCTCACTCAGGCGATGGGATATATCAAATGTCAGGCTGTCTGAGTGAGGGTCGGATTCGTCGGCCGCCAGCACAACAATGTGCCTGGCACTTCCTGCGTGCGCGGCTTTCAAGGCCTCGGGATCGAACCCGGATCCATGGAAATGCACGATGCCGAGGTCGGACAGCTCGGCTGGAAGGCCGCTCGGAAACTCGCGGGTAAGCAGTATGATGGGAATGGTTTCATAGCCCTGTACAGACCGAATCTGTGTAGCAAAGCGCATGAAGTAGGTCACGCCGCCGTTCTTCGGGGTATTAATAATGACAATGTGATCGTTCATTTTATAGATCCAGCGTCCAGTGATAGTGCGTTCCCGGCGGTAGAACCGGTACTCGATAAAATCGCTGACAATCAGGGTCAGCAGGGTGATGGCGCCAACGAACATAAGCAGGATAGTGCTGATCCGTCCGATGTAGGTTACGGGAGCGTAATCGCCATAGCCTACCGTGGCGATTGTGGTCATTGTCATCCACAGTGACTCAAACAGAGTCAGGTCTTCAACCGCCCAGATAATCAGTATCTGGGCGATCAGTAGCGCTATCAGAATCATGAACAGGCGCTTCACCCGCTTCCGGATGAGTCCGCCCATAGGTATATGGCTTTTCTCATGTTCGGCGTTAAGGGGAAAGCGGTTTCTCAGCATCCGGTGTTGGCCTGTTCAGTCTCGGGTAAGTTCGTTATACAGTAGCGGAAATATAACAGAGAGACAGGGGTTTGCATTATGTCTGAGCCATGGAGTTGCCTTCCGTTGCCGCTAGCAGAGGATGTTGCTGCCAGTTGGGCGGCGGTTTTTCCGGAAGGTTTGCCAGGCTGGTTGCTGGAAGATGCCTGTATCTCGGCTGAAGTGATTGCCCAAGCCTTGGCCCGGAGCCTGTTTCTGCGCCAGACGCTTGAGCGGCACCCGGAACAGGTGCGCACGCTGCTGGAGTCGCGGACGCTGAGTGAACCAACCACCCCGGATTATCTCCAGGCACGCTGCAATGAGTATCTTGCAGATGTGACCGATGAGCCTGGCCTGCAGGGCGCCTTGCGCCGCTTTCGCAGAGAAACCCAGTTCCGCATTATCTGGCGGGATCTGATGCGCTGGGCGGATTTGCCGGAAACCATGGCCGCAACCAGTGCGTTTGCTGAGGTGTGTATCCAGGGTGCGCTGAACTGGCTGCATGACGCGGCATGCGAACAATACGGCACCCCCTGGGGCATAGACCCGGTATCAGGTTCAGAAGCACCGCAGTCGCTGATTGTGATTGGCATGGGAAAACTGGGTGGGTTTGAACTGAACGTGTCCTCTGATATTGACCTGATTTTCGCGTTTCCTGGAAAGGGCGAAACCCGGGGTGGTCAACGTTCTCTTGATAATCAGCAGTTTTTCATCCGGCTTGGCCAGCGCCTGATTCAGGCTCTGGACCAGATCACCGCCGACGGCTTTGTGTTCCGTGTGGATATGCGCCTGCGGCCTTATGGGCAGAGTGGCGCCCTCGCGCTGAGCTTTGCCGCGCTGGAAACCTACTACCAGGATCAGGGTCGGGACTGGGAGCGCTATGCCATGGTGAAGGCCCGAGTGGTTGCGGGTGATCAGAAAGCCGGCCAGGTTCTTATGGAAAGTCTCAGGCCATTTGTGTATCGCAGGTACATCGATTTCAGTGCATTTGAATCTCTGCGTAGCATGAAGGCGATGATCAGCCGCGAAGTCCGCAGGCAAGGGCTGGAGAACAACATCAAACTCGGCAGCGGTGGCATCCGGGAAATTGAGTTTGTGGTCCAGGCGTTCCAGCTTATTCGCGGAGGTCGTGACCGGGAGCTGCAGCAGCGGGAACTATTGGTAATTCTGAAAGAGCTCGAGTCACTTGAGCTCCTGCCTCCGCAGGTGATTAACGAGCTCCGTGAGGCTTATATTTTCCTCCGCAACCTGGAGCATGCTCTGCAGGGCATGGAAGATAAGCAGACCCAGCTATTGCCCGAAGACGAGCTTTCGAGAGCGAGGGTTGCACTGTCTATGGGTTTTGATGACTGGCAGAGCTGCCAGCAAGTGCTGACGCAACATCGGGAAAAAGTTGCCACACACTTTGGCAACATTATCGCCACGGAAGAGGATGAAGAGAGTTCGAAGTCATCCCTTGAGGAAGGCTGGTTTGAGCTCTGGCTGGCGGAGGTTGACGAAGTCTCAGATACTGAGTGGCTGGAAAAGCACGGATACGAAGATCCGGGTGGCAGTCTGAGTCTGCTGGCCAGCCTGCGTGACAGCCGCACGGTTCAGACGATGCAAACCCAGGGGCGTAAACGGCTGAATCAGTTCATGCCTGTGCTGCTGGAAGCGCTGGCCAAGGTGGAGCGTCCGTCAGAAACCCTGTCCCGTGTTTTGCAGCTGGTTGAAGCTATTCTGCGCCGAACCGCTTATATGGTGCTGCTTCTGGAGAACCCGGGGGCTCGAACCCAGTTGGTCAAATTGTGTAGTGAAAGTCCCTGGATTGCCCGGCAACTGGCAGAAGCACCGTTGCTGCTGGATGAGCTGCTCAACGCTGAAAGTCTTTATAATCCGCCTGCGCGCGACGAGCTGCAGGACGACTTGCGCCAGCAAATGCTCCGTATTTCCTATGAAGATCTGGAAAATCAGATGGAGTCACTGCGACATTTCAAAAGGGCCCATACGCTCCGGGTCGCGGCTTCTGAGCTGAAGGGTACCTTGCCATTGATGAAGGTGAGTGATTATCTGACCTGGATTGCCGAGGTTGTTCTTGATCACGTTGTCGACTTGGCGTTCTCTAACCTGGTAGCACGCCATGGCTATCCGGGGCGCGCTGACGGCGCCGCCAATGCAACAGATTTTGCTGTCATCGGTTATGGGAAGCTCGGAGGTATTGAGCTTGGTTACACCTCGGACCTTGACCTGGTGTTTGTTCATAATGCTGATCCGGGGCTGGCAACCGATGGCGACAAGCCAATCGACAACGTGGTTTTCTATACCCGCCTGGGGCAGCGAATTGTTCACATACTCAATGCCCAGACCCCTTCTGGCCAGCTTTATGAGGTCGATATGCGGCTGCGCCCATCGGGGAAATCCGGCCTGCTGGTAAGCACGCTGCAAGCCTTCGGGAAATACCAGCGCAACGATGCCTGGACCTGGGAGCATCAGGCCCTGGCCAGGGCCAGGGGTGTTGCCGGATGTTCAGAAACGCTCGCCGCCTTTGAAGCTATCCGGCACGATATACTTTGTCAGAGTCGTGATAAGGACAAGCTGCGTCAGGAAGTGGTAGAGATGCGTGAAAAAATGCGGGCCAACCTGGGTACGGCAGAAAGCCGGCGCGAGGAAACTTTTCACATCAAGCATGATGCCGGCGGCATTGTGGATATGGAGTTTATGGTGCAATACCTCATGCTGGCGTGGTGTGAGGAGCACCCGGAACTGACCCGGTGGTCCGACAATATCCGGCAGATGGAGGAGCTGGGCCGGGTCGGTGTGTTGCCGGTGGAAGATGCCGAGAAACTGCGCGAAGCCTACATTGCGCTGCGCTCTAATATTCACCGACGGGCGCTGCAGAACCTTAATAGTCAGGTAGCCGGCGATGCGTTTGCGGACGAGCGACGTTACATCCGGTCTGTCTGGCAGAAAATCATGGTGGGATAACGCGCCAGGTGTCGTTCCGTCAAAATTTCCTGCTAGAATGCGATATCCCCGAAAACCGCTTTTTTAGGAGCAACGAAGAATGTCGATGGCTGATCGCGATGGCGTTATCTGGCTGGATGGTGAAATGGTTCCCTGGCGTGAAGCTAAAACTCACGTCCTGACTCACACTCTGCATTACGGCCTGGGCTGTTTTGAAGGAGTGCGCGCATACAATACAGCGAACGGCCCGGCGATCTTTCGGCTAAAAGATCATACGGATCGCCTTTTCCGGTCTGCGCACATTCTGAACATGAAAATACCGTTCAGTAAGGAAGAACTCAACGAAGCACAGCGTGCATCGGTTCGA
This sequence comes from Marinobacter antarcticus, assembly GCF_900142385.1. Lineage (NCBI taxonomy): Bacteria > Pseudomonadati > Pseudomonadota > Gammaproteobacteria > Pseudomonadales > Marinobacteraceae > Marinobacter > Marinobacter antarcticus. The sequence continues at coordinate 114,357 of NZ_FRAQ01000005.1, read as the reverse complement.
GAGAATAACCTGGACGAAGCTTATCTTCGCCCGATGGCTTTTCTGGGCTCTGAAGGCATGGGGTTGCGTGCAGACAACCTGAAAGTCCACGTGATGGTTGCTGCCTGGAGCTGGCCTTCGTATATGTCGCCAGAAGCCAAGGAAATCGGCATCAAGGTGCGTACCTCCTCTTATACGCGCCACCACGTCAACATCACCATGTGTAAGGCCAAGGCTAACGGTAACTATATCAACTCCATGCTGGCGTTGAACGAAGCCATTGCCAGTGGGTGTGAAGAAGCTCTCATGCTGGACAACGAAGGTTATGTGGCTGAAGGCTCTGGCGAGAACATCTTCATTTTGCGCAACGGTGTTCTGCATACGCCAGAGCTGACCTCCTGCCTCGAAGGTATTACGCGCCAGACCATTCTGGATTTCGCGGCGGACCTGAATATTCCCGTGAAAGAGCGCCGTATTACTCGTGATGAAGTGTACATCGCAGATGAGGCTTTCTTTACGGGTACTGCGGCAGAAGTGTTGCCTATCCGTGAGTTGGACGGCCGTTCTATTGGCGCTGGCCAGCGCGGGCCGGTTACTGAGAAGCTGCAGGCGATGTACTTCGATGCGGTTAAAGGGAAGCTCCCTGAGCATAGTGACTGGCTGACACCGGTCAAAAACTGAGAGCGAATGATTTCATAGCCGCTGTCTGCCCCGAGCAGTCGAGCGGCTTCTTTGTGTTTAAACTCATAAAATTGACAGGTGCAGAAAATGGCGGATGTCATTAAAGTTCCGGTTTCTTTCGGTGAAGTTCTCGACAAAATCACTATTCTTGAAATCAAGTCCGAGCGCATCAAGGATGAGGCCAAGGTGCGAAATGTTCGGCTTGAGCTGGATGAGCTAAGCACGACCTGGAACGATGCGGTAGAAAACCAAAGCGCAATTGCAGATCTGCGCAAGCAGTTGAAAGCGGTCAATGAAGAGCTTTGGGTTATCGAAGATGATATCCGGGACCAGGAAGCGGCCCAGGATTTCGGTCCCAGGTTTATTGGACTGGCGCGGGCGGTCTACGTGACCAATGACAAGCGTGCCGCCATCAAAAAAGAAGTCAACCTGGCGCTCGGGTCGCGGTTCGTTGAGGAAAAATCGTATCAGGACTACACGGCCAGAAAGTAAACTGGCTAAGATAAAAAAGGCGCCCTATGGGCGCCTTTTTTATCCGTGGTAAAGATCATAACCTTTTTCTCTGTACCAGGCCTGCCACTTCAATTGCCGTTTCAACTTCTTCAGGCGAGACACAGACGCATACGCCTTCAGGTAATCGCCGAAGCCCGGTTTTGATCTTGGCGACTCCTCGAGCCTATCGGCGAAACGGTCGTACTCACCGGCTAGAGGGTGGAAACGCACTTTTCGCCAAGGCTTATCCCAGCCGATGTAGTGGATGATTCCGGGTGAGAGGGTTGCCTCATCAATCTCGCTTTGCGAGAAGGCAGCCGTTTGCTCACTGGGCCGATACAACCCGGTCTGATGATTCCACTTAAGGTGCAGGTGTTTCCATTTATCGTATAGCACACCGTTTAGCGCGCATTGGTCGTTGGTGCTTATTCTGTCGGGATTTTCTTTTTTGAATTTGAATACTTTTTCCGGTATTTCATCGCGCCGCCAGAGGTCAAGGTTGATCAATAGCATGCCGGAATTGAAGTATTGGTTTTGGGGAATTCCCAATTTTTTGTAGGTGTGGCCTGACAGGTTTTCGACAGCGCCAATATGAAAATCAGAGATATCGGTTTCCCATAACTCGATGATGTCGCCTTTAACGATCATATCGCAATCCAGGTAAATCACTTTATGTACGGATTCATCGAATATTTCGGGAATGGAAATACGATAGTAGGCTGAAGAAGTAATATGTTTGATGGTTGGTAGATCGTCGTACCGATTGCTGTCGAAAGAAACGAAGTCGACGCCAGAAGCTCCGAGCTTCCTGACCTCTTGATTCATCCTTGTTTTGTTCTCGTTGGATATTCCGCCATCCAGGCAAAACAGGGAGACTCGCTCCGGTGCTGAGCAGTTTGCCAGTAACGAATAGAACAGAACGGTCAGGTGAGGCGCGTAATTGTCGTCAGAGCTTGCAACAATGGCAATGGCATCGGACGGCAGGCTCCGGAGTTGTTTATCAGTCATGGTGAGTTTTGCTCCGTTGGAATTTTTTAAGAGCTGATTGCCGCTTGCAGGATTTCCAGTGCTGTCTCAATGCGAAAAAGTACTTCAGATAAACCTTGAATGCGGCATCTGGCGGGGGAAGATCTGCCCAGGGTGTGGTTTTGAGAAATGCCCGGTGTTGCGCTTTGAAAGGATGAAAACAATAGACCTTCCAGGGTTTCTTCTTGCCAGTAAAATGCACGATTTTAGGGTCTAGAATCGCCTCCTCCATGCCTCGCTGCGTGTAGGAACTGCCTTCATGGTATTTCTTTACGACTTTGTAGATGTCGGACTGTTGATTCCAGTCCGGCATTAGGCGCAACCAGCGGCCCCGGAGCACTGCATTCAGGCTGCATTGATCGACATACTGCAGTCGATGTGCATTTTTTCGCGCATAATCGGTAACTTGTAGATGAATGCTCTCTCGCCTCCAGCCCTCAAGATCAATTAGCAGGACACCGGAGTTAAAGTATTCAGTGCGAGGAAGACCAATATCCTTGCACGCTCTTGGTGACAGGTTCTCAACGGCCGCAACGAGATGATCTTTCAGATCCAACTGCCATAGCTCGTCAAGGTCTCCAAGCACCAGGGTATCGGCGTCTATGTAGAGTATCCTTCCAATGTCTGAAGGAATGTATTCAGGCAAATTGATGCGTTGGTAGACAGCCTCTCCATACCTTAGGGTTGGCAGGCCCCGGTAAAGCTGGTCATCGGGTTGGTAGATTTCGAGTTGGCCGTTGTGCCGTTCGATGAGATCCTGAAGCTTGCGAATGCTTTCGGGTGAAATGCTGCAGTTGATCAGGTGAAATGTAATCGGCGTATTCGGTGTTGATGCCAGTGCCGATAGCATCATTACTGCCACATACGGGACGTAATTCTCGTCACAACAGGCCGCAACATGAATTCGGCGGGTCATGGGCTTGCGTCCTCGTGGTGCGATTGAAGATAAAAAGAGTAAATAAATCCTCCCGCGACAGCATTGATATAATGCCCGGTGGTGTAAAGGGTATATGACTCAAAAAGGTTTATTGCCACCCAGAACCCAAAAAAGCTCAACGCAAATATGAAAACATCATCAGGCATTCGACCTTTGCGATGGGCGACAAATGTAGCAACTCCTAACCATACTACCATGGCCAGTAAAATGGCTGATCCAACCAGTCCATTGGCGACAAGGCTTTCAACAAATGAGTTGTGAAGGTGACCAAAGTGTTTCTTGAACCGATCGGAGAAAAAGTCGGATTGGTCGATCAGATCCTCTTTACTTCCCGGGCCCCAGCCCATCAACGGGCGTTCTTTTAGCCATTCGAATGCGACTCGCCAGGAAAGTAGCCGAACGCCATGGCTCGTTTTGGGATCAGCGTTTTCATCTGGCAGGGCGGTGTACTGGTCCACTGAAATGTTGAAAGGCGCCATGATCCGTTCTGGTAAGTTCAGGCCTGCAAGTACAATACACAACAAGAGGAATGGAGCCAGCACGAGAATGACTGTGCGTCGTTGCTGGCCGTGGGCGTTAGCGCTCTTTGTTCTCTTGAGGCAGGCGACTGTCACCAGGCCAATGGTAATGGCAGTGATGATGCCAAGCCAGGCCGCACGGGTCTGGGCGGCTATAAATCCAAAAGCCACTAGGGCAAAGGTGAGGACAACAAGGGACATAAAGGCCCAGCGCCAATGAGTTGAGTTGACCCTGGCGGTTCGGAACATGAAGCAAACCACGCCAATCAGGGCCATTCCAAAAAACATAGCCGTGTGTTGAGCGTTGTGAATGCCAAAGTCTTCCCGTTTTCCGGCCAAAGCGTTGGCCCAGTAGCCGTCTCCGATGGTTGTCAGCAAATAAACTGCAAGCCCGAGTAAGCCTGATAATAAAAGGGGCCAGCGATAGGGACGGGCAATAATGCCCATGCCAAGCGCAACCAGAAATACCATTATCGGCTTCAGAAAATATCGTGTTTCACGAATGTCGGGATCGATGCCCGGCGGCAAGCTATAGGCGTACCACAGCCGTGCCAGAATGAGGAAACCCAACATTACTGCGGACGCCAGAAATAGTGGGTCATGGAGAACGCGGGACCTTAATCCTGTTTTTTTGCCGGAAATAAAAATCAGCCAGAGAAAAACCAGAATCATTACGCTTTCAGCCCCGTGATAGGCTGCGGGGACTGGGAGATAGCTAAAGATATAGGTCGCGAGAGCAGCAACGAACAGTTTTTCGCCGTGGCTTTTTTGAGACAGCCAGGATGCAGGTATTGATAAAAGAGGGGCGCTAGCCATGGGACGGTTCTACGCTCCGCTGTGCTATCCATTCGTCAAGCTTCGCGCAGACTTCATCCACCTCGATCAAATCCATAACGCCCTCAAATTCGGCTTTGGCTCCCCAGCGGGCCGATTCAACACTTTTGCCGGTATATATCTCCAATGCCTCATTATAATGGTCAATACACCAGGGCAGTGAATTATAGGGGCCTGACCGATTCGGGTTGCTCGCCGCATAAAGGCCAATGACATCGGTGTCTACAGCACTGGCGATGTGCGCCGGCCCAGTGTCCGGAGCAACGACAAGGTCAGCCGCACTCATCAATGCCGTCAACTGTTTGAGGGTATCCTTGCCACAGATATTGGTGACCGGTTGCTGCATCTGGTCGGAGATGGACTTGCAAAAGTCCATTTCGAAAGCAGCAGGGCTGCCAACCAGGATGACATTCATTCCATGCTGGCTGACCGCATAGTCAGCCAGTCGCGCGTAGCGCTCCACTGACCAGTTGCGAAGCACATGGCTTGCGCAGGGGCTGATAATAAGATTTCGACGATCCTGTTTCAGGTGAGTCGACGCGAAACTCCGGTCAGCGTCTGAAACGGGAATTACCCACCTCGCCGGCGCGGGTTCAAGACCAAGCGGTGTCAGAAAACTCGCAAGGCAGTCCCGGACGTGCTGCTTGTCGGCTGCCGGAATCCGGCGATTGATAAACATCCCATGCATGTCCTTACTTCGTGCTTTGTCATATCCCACACGGGTTTTAGCGCGGATGCAGGCAGACGCCAGGTTCGCCCTGAATGCAACCTGCATGTGCAGAAGGGCATCAAATCGTCGTTCTCTGAGCGTCTTCCATAGCTCAGCATAACCGCGCCAACCACTTTTTTTGTCGAATACTATGAACTCGACGCCCGGAAGGTCGCCGACCAGTCGTGACTCAATTTTACCGATAACCCAGGTGATGCGGATGCCCGGACATTGGTGTTGAAGACTGAGAACAACGGGCACAACATGAGTGACATCGCCTATCGCTGACAGGCGAAGAATGCAGACTGATTTCATCAAACCGAAATCCTGTGGGGGTTCATTAAATCGTTTGGGCCTTCCGTGGAGCTTTGCTGGCGATCATTGATAAACTTTACGGTATTCTAACTGACTCAGCGGAAATCGTCTCAGGTCGTTCGGGGCGATTGAAAGCCATTTTTATCCATTTCGACGAGAACCATGATGGCCGACGGTGTAAATATTTCGCGAGAGCGCGACTTTGTCTCTATCGCCCATGAGGACTATGGGGGCATTGTGACTCCGGGCTGGTTTGATCCGGATGCCTGGGGCGCGGCCGCTGAGCCAGTCTCCAGCGGCGGTCGCGGAGGAGCATGGTTCGTTGAGACTGCCGACCTCTCGGCGGTGTTAAGAAAGTACTTGCGGGGTGGCTTCGTTGCACGATTTCTGGAGTCGGCCTATCTCTATCTCGGCGAAAAACGAGTTCGGTCGTTTTCTGAGTTCAGGCTGCTGCTGGAGTTGCACAATGACGGCTTTCCAGTGCCTAAGCCCATTGCTGCGTGCTATCAGAGGACAGCATTGGCTTGTTATCGGGCAGCAATTCTAGTCGAGCGATTGAGGGATTCTGCGCCGTTGGCGGACAGTATTGGTCATCTTTCCCTGGGCCAGTGGCAGTCTCTCGGCATGACGCTTCGCCGATTTCATGATGCAGGCATTCGTCATGCCGATTTGAACTGTTTCAATATTCTGGTTCGGGAAGACGGCTTTTATCTGATCGATTTTGATAAGGGGGAAATCAAGGAAAAGCCAAAGCGGGACGCTCCTTGGAAAGCCGCAAATTTGGCGAGACTTCGTCGCTCCCTGGGTCGTTTGAATTGGCGGCAGGCGGGTGCCGGAGATCTTGAAAGCCGATGGGCCGCACTGGAAGAAGGTTACCAGGGTAACGTCGGGTGAACAGTGATGTCGTTTAGGCGACAGTAGTCCTGCCACTGGCTGAATGCCGTCCACTGGTTGATAAAAAAAGTCGAAGTCCGCGAGGAGTCGCATGGGGTGGCATGCAATCCTGACATCAATCAGCTCTGCCTAAATATCTTGTTGTGTGTTCGGTGCGGCGACAATGGGGCGGTACCGTTTAATGTAACTCTCAAGCGCTTTGCTGTGTTGATGGACACTGGGCCCGGTTCCCGGCCGGGCATTGTAATAACCACCGTCTCTTAAAGTGCAGTCGAGCAGAACCATTTATTATTTCCGGGCAATAGGTTTATGGCTGACAAATATTTCATGAGCTGTTGTCCCCGCGACTTTCTTTTTGTCAGGCAGTAGACTGTGCCATCAAAGGGTATTATGTCGTATCAGCAGTGCAATGCGGCGTCACGAAAAGCGCAGAAGGAATCGGGTTTGATCGAAACACAGTCCCCAGAAAAACTCCCTGGAATTCTTTGTTTAACCGATAAATGTGATCGGCCAGAAAGCGAGCTGTTTATCGGCCTCAGAGAGGAGGGGTTTCCCATAGGCGTTATGGCGAATCCGGACGGCGCGAACTTTGAGAGATTGAACAACGCTGGTCTGATTGTTGGCCCAATTGCCTTGCGGAATCGTTTTGACAAAGAGGGTACAGCGGCTATTCGCAATGTGCTTGAGACTGGCAAGTATGATGTTGTGCATGCCTTCAACCCCCGCGCTCTTGCCTGCGCATTGCGGGCAAGCCGGGGAATGTCGATAAAAGTTGTCGCTTATCGGGGCGTTATTGGCAACATCAGCTTCCTTAATCCGGAATCCTGGATTACTTTCCTTCACCCGCGAGTGGACCGTATTGTCTGCGTAGCGGATGCCATTCGAGACTATCTTGCTGGCCTGCATTTCCTTTGGTTGCATCTGCCGCCCTCGAAACTGATAACGGTTTATAAGGGTCATGATCTGGAGTGGTATCAAGATACACCCGCGGATCTTCAAGAGTTTGGTATTCCGGAGGGCGCATTCACTGTCTGCTGTACCGGAAGGGATGTGCCAAGAAAAGGCTTCGACGTGCTTGTTGATTCGCTGGCACGCCTGCCTTCGGATGTTGTTATTCACCTGTTGTTGGTAGGTGATCTGGATCGTAACGAGCCTCTCCGGCAACAGGTTCAGGCGTTGCCTCACCCCGAGCGGGTACACTTCACCGGGTTCAGGAAGGATGCCCCCGCTCTGGCAGCGGCCAGTGATGTGTTCGTGTTGCCCTCCAAGGAGCGTGAGGGCCTGCCCCGCGCTGTCATTGAGGCCATGTCCTACGGTGTGGCGCCAGTCGTAACAGACGTGGGAGGCATGCCCGAACTTGTTGAGCAGGGTGTAAGCGGGCTTGTGGTGCCGCCCAATGATGCGCAGTCGCTCAGTGCTGCACTTCTCGAGCTTTACCGGGATCGGGAACGCCTGAAGCAGATGGGGCAGCTTGCACGCCGGCGGATAGCGACGCATTTCCATACCTCCCAGACGGTGGCGCAGATGGGCAAAATCTATTGCGAGTTAACGGGTCAGAACTGAATGCGGCGTTACCTCTTTTTTGTTAATCAACCTTACTCTTATTCAATACTGCGTCCGCTGCAGACCGAAATCCGCCGCCGGGGCGACGAGGTTGCCTGGTTTGTGGCCGGGTGCTCAGCGGCTCCCCTGAAGCCGGATGAGAAGAGACTGAAGACAGTAAAAGAGGTTGAAGCCTACGGAGCTGAGGCGACGTTTGTGCCAGGTGATTGGGTGCCCTACTTTTTTCCGGGAATAAAAGTAGAGGTTTTCCATGGTATGGCGAGAAATAAACGGGGCCATAAAAGCGAGGACGAAAGCGACCATTACCGAATTCGGGGCTGGTTTGATCTTTACTGCACCCACGCCGAAAAGGATACCGAAAAGTTTCAGGCCCTGGCGCAAGAGTTAGGGCATTTTGCCGTGGCCAAAACCGGCTGGCCCAAACTCGATCCATTGCTCAGAGATGCGAGTTGTGGCGAACGCATCCGCGGAGAGAGTGAGCCACCAACGGTGTTTTTCGCCTCAACATTCAGCCGTTCAGTCACCTGTGCACCTCAACTGGCGGATAAAATCGAGGAGCTTTCGCAGAGCGGGAAATGGCAGTTTATCGTGACGCTTCACCCGAAAATGGACGAAAGCACCGTCGAACGGTATCGGTCAATGCAGGGCGCCAACCTGAGGTTTGTTGAAAGTGATGAGGATTTGATGCCGCTTTTGTCTGAAGCTGATCTTATGCTGTGTGATACCTCGTCGATTATGTTTGAATTCATGTTCCTCCAGAGACCTGTGGTTACCTTCCGTACAAAAATGCCGGGCCCGTATCTTATTGATATTCAAACAGTTGAGCAACTGGAGGATGGGCTGATGCAGGCCGTCCAGCGCCCCCAAGGGCTTCTCGAAGCACAAAAACACCTGTGTCGTGATCTTCATGTGTTTTTCGATGGGCGCTCAAGTGAGAGGGTTCTGGATGCGGTTGATCAGTTTTTGACGGTAAAAAAGCAAACTTTAAAATCCAAGCCGCTGAACCTGCTGAGGAAACTGAAGGTCAGGCGTCGTCTTCGCAAGGAGTTGGCTAAAACGACTTATTAGCCAATGATGCTTTCAATGTCGATAACGGAAGCCAGTCCGGCTGCAAGTGATTATTCATGACCAATCCTGATATATTTTTGGCCAGCACCCCGTTTCAGCTAATAAGCTGCGCCTCGGTTTCCGGTGTTCCGTGACCTGTTTGGCCTGAAGCAGGATAAAGTTGACCGCTCAGTAGGCAAGGGGGTCGGTTATCTGGGGCAGAACCATGGAAAACAGGCGCTTCTGACTCGCCTCAGGGCGCATCTTCTGTACTTGCAGGATCGTCATCCTGGCTCAGAGCTTATTTATTTTATGCACAGAAAACAGAGAGTGGAGTTGTTGTCGCCCTATTTCGAAGGCATTCCTGTGAGCATCCAATCAAATTCCCTGCCCATCGAAATTGCGATGGCATTGGCCGATGACCGGCTCGAAGCCTTTTATGGTTTTACGTCCACCGCACTGTTTACCCTGAAAACACTTTGCCCGGAACTTTCCGTATACCGTATTAGTGACGAGGGTGTTTCTGATGCCGTTTACCACCCCGAAGAGCTTTGGCAAGTGCTGGATCACGCCGGTGCGGAGACAGTTGCGTTTGAGTCTGATAGGGGTGTGGTATGAAAATTCTGGTAACCGGGGGTGCAGGCTTTATTGGCTCGGCAGTCATTCGGTACCTGATTGCACAGACCAGTGCCAAGGTCGTGAATGTCGATATGCTGACCTACGCTGGCAACCTGGAGTCACTGGGTAAAGCATCTACCAGCGATCGTTATTGGTTTGAGCAGGTCGATATCTGTGACCAGCCCGCCCTGCAGGCAGTTTTTGAGGCTCAGCAGCCAGACGCAGTGATGCATCTGGCTGCTGAGAGTCATGTTGATCGTTCGATAGACGGGCCTGCCGCGTTTATTCAAACCAACATCGTTGGTACCTACACGCTACTTGAGGTTGCACGGCAGTATTGGCTGGCACAGCCTGAGCAGAAGCGAAAACTATTCCGTTTTCACCACATCAGCACGGATGAGGTATACGGGGATCTTGATGCTACTGATAAGCTTTTTACTGAAACCACACGATATGCGCCCAGCTCTCCCTACTCGGCCAGCAAAGCCAGTTCTGACCATCTGGTTCGGGCCTGGTTTCGGACTTATGGTTTGCCTGTTGTTGTCAGTAATTGCTCGAACAATTATGGCCCCTATCAGTTTCCGGAAAAGCTGATTCCGTTGATGATCCTTAACGCGTTGGATGGCAAGCCTTTGCCTGTATACGGCGATGGCCTCCAGGTTCGCGACTGGCTTTTTGTCGAGGACCATGCCGAGGCGCTCTGCACAGTATTGAAAAATGGCAAATTGGGTGAAACCTATAACATCGGTGGGCAGAGCGAGAAAACCAATCTTGAGGTAGTTCACTGCTTGTGCAGGTGCCTTGATGACTTGGTTGCAAACAAGCCCGCGGGCCTGTCTTCTTTCAAGGAACTGATTTCTCATGTAACCGATCGGCCGGGCCACGATCGCCGCTATGCAGTTGATATCGGGAAAATCAGCGAAGAGTTGCACTGGCAGCCAAATGAAACCTTTGATTCCGGTATGTGTAAAACGGTGAGCTGGTATCTGGATAATCTTGACTGGTGCCATCGAATTCTTGAAAAATCCGGCAATACATACTGACAGTCAGCAAAGTTGAGCGATTATGAAGGGAATTGTTCTTGCAGGTGGGACCGGGTCTCGTTTGTTTCCAATAACCATGGGTGTGTCCAAACAGCTCCTGCCGATTTATGACAAGCCTATGATCTATTACCCGCTTTCGGTTTTGATGCTGGCGGGTATCAGCGACATTCTGATCATTACGACGCCCGATGATGCGTCGGCTTTCAAACGTTTACTGGGAGATGGCAGCCGGTTGGGTATCCGTCTGAGCTACGAAATCCAAAGAAGCCCCGACGGTCTTGCCCAGGCATTTCTGATTGGGGAGGAATTTATCGGTGCCTCAGATGTCTGCCTGGTTCTTGGTGATAACATTTTTTACGGGCAAGGTTTTACGCCTATGCTAAGGAATGCCGTGCGCCAGATTCAGCAGAAAAGTGGGGCAATGATTTTTGGATATCAGGTCAAGACACCACAGGATTTCGGGGTCATAGAGTTCAACAGTGAAATGCAGGCGGTCTCGTTGGAGGAAAAGCCCACACGCCCGAAATCAAATTTTGCGGTGACGGGGCTCTATTTTTACGACAACCGGGTTGTTGAGTTTGCCAAAAAAGTAGCGCCGTCCGCTCGCGGCGAACTTGAAATAACGGCCATCAATAATGCCTACCTTGACGATGCCTCACTGAGCGTTCAACTCCTTGGGCGCGGATTCGCGTGGCTCGATACCGGCACTCATGGGACGCTTCTGGAAGCGGCACAATTTGTTGAAACCATTGAAAAACGCCAGGGGTTCAAGATTGCCTGTCTTGAGGAGATTGCCTGGCGCAATGGCTGGTTGGATAACGCCGGCATGCTCAGTGCTGCAGCATTTTACGCGAAAAGCGGGTACGGGACGTATATACGGGAACTGGTCAACGAATCTGACATTTCAGACATGAGTGATGCTTCCGGTGAGTGAGCCAAAGGTTCTGCATATTTGTCGGGCGGAGAAGTTCATTCCGCCGTTTATTGATTTGGTGCAGGCCAATTTCGATCCGGCCCTGCATGAATTCGTCATTTTCGGTGACCACAAGAAGTTCAGCAGTGAGGGGCGCTCCAGTGTACATCGCGTTGAGAAGGGTTTTGCCGGGAAAACAGCAGCAAAAGTCCGATTGATTGTTCAGATGCATCGCGCGGATCGAATCATTCTCCATGGGCTGTTCACACGTGCCGTGATTAAAATGCTGTTTTTCATGCCTTGGTTGCTGAAAAAAACGTACTGGGTTATCTGGGGGAATGATCTTTACGGCAAGAGAGAGGCGGGCTCGAAACCAGGGTTGAAGGATTTTTCCAGACGGTTTGTTATAAGGCACCTCGGACATCTGGTAACTTATGTTCCGGGTGATATTGAGCTTGCCAGGGAGTGGTATGGTGCAGGTGGTCAGGTCCATAGCTGCTTGATGTATACCTCTAATTTGTTTTCGGATCCCGGTGTCGGTGAAAGAACCACCGATTTTGTTGAAATCCAGGTGGGCAATTCTGCCGATCCCAGTAATAACCATCTTGAGGTTTTTGAAAAACTGGCGAGTCTTTCGGCCGATAATTTTCGCGTACTTGTGCCACTTTCTTACGGCAATCAGCAGCATGCCCTCCGGGTTATTAGCGAAGGCAAAAAACTGTTTGGCGACCGCTTTGTACCTCTCATTGATTTTTTGCCCTTAGCTCAGTATCAGGAGTTTCTTGCAACGATTGATATTGCCATTTTCAACCACAAGCGTCAGCAGGGGCTCGGCAATCTGATATCGCTTCTCGGTATGGGAAAAAAAGTGTACTTGCGGCGTGGTATATCAACCACCAGCCTGCTGGATTCGTTGGAAATTGAGTGGTTTGATGTCGAAAATATCGATTTGTCTCCGATTCCGGAGCTTTCGAAGGAAGGCAATGTACGACGGGTGCGGCAGGTTTTTTCAAAGCCCAACTTGATTGCCCAACTTGATGATCTTTTTAAGGGGTGAGTGATGGGTTATCTTTCTGAAAGCGCGCTCGAAGAACTGAACTTCAAGAGTCTGGGTCAGGGTGTCAAAATCAGCGACAAGGCCAGCATATATAACGCGGAGCTGATGGAAATAGGTGACTTCTCCCGGGTTGATGATTTTTGTGTTTTGTCAGGCAAGGTTGTCCTTGGCTGTTATTGTCACGTGGCGCCCATGTGCCTGATTGCCGGCGGAGAGCCGGGTGTGGAGCTTAAAGATTTTAGTGGTCTGGCATATGGCGTAAAAATTTTTGCCCAGTCCGACGACTATTCAGGGGAGACGATGATTGGCCCTCTTGTTCCATCAAAATACAAGCGCGAGCGTTTTGCGTCTGTTTTGCTGGAGCGGCAAGTCATCGTCGGAACTAACGCGGTTATATTTCCCGGCGTGACGGTGGCCGAAGGCTGCGCAATAGGAGCTATGGCTCTGGTTACAAAGAGCACTGAACCTTGGGCGATGTACGTTGGAAACCCGGCCCGTTGGCTGAAGGCGAGAAAGAAAGATCTGAACGAACTTGAAAGCAGATTCCTGCAGGAAAAAGACGCGTGATCCCATTTAATCGCCCCCCCGTGACGGGAAACGAGTTGCCCTATATTGAAGAAGCGTTGGGTCAGGGGAAGCTTTCTGGTGACGGCCCATTCACTGAGCGTTGTCAACGGTGGTTCGAACGTCAATTGGGTTGTGAGCGGGCCTTTATGACCCCCTCCTGTACCCACGCGCTCGAAATGGCGGCGCTATTGATCGATGTGAAGCCCGGCGATGAAATCATCATGCCTAGCTACACCTTTGTCAGCACCGCTAATGCTTTTGTACTTCGTGGCGCGCGCATTGTGTTCGTGGACGTCCGTCCGGACACCATGAATATCGATGAAACTCTGATAGAGCCGGCGATTACCGAAAAGACTCGAGCCATTGTTCCGGTGCATTACGCGGGCGTCGGATGCGACATGGACGTTATTATGGAGCTGGCCAATCGTCATGGGCTTTATGTGATCGAAGACGCCGCCCAGGGCATGATGGCCGAATACCATGGCCGTCCTTTGGGTGCCATCGGGCACATGGGTACGTTCAGCTTTCACGAGACGAAAAACTATACCAGCGGCGGTGAGGGCGGATTGCTTAGCATCAACGATGCAAGCTTTGTAAAGCGGGCTGAAATCATTCGGGAAAAGGGTACCAACCGCAGTCAGTTTTTCCGCGGCATGGTCGACAAGTACAGCTGGGTTGGAATGGGTAGCAGCTATCTCCCTTCCGAGCTTCAGGCTGCCTATCTCTGGGGCCAGTTAAACTGCGCCGAGCAGATTCGTGATAATCGCCTGGCTATCTGGGCGCGGTATCACCAGGCTTTCAAGTCTCTGATTGCAAGCGGCACCGTTGACGGGCCTATACTGCCGGAGGCGACTGCGCACAATGCCCACATGTATTATCTGAAAGTCCGGGATCTTGAAGAGCGCACCGCTCTGATTGATCACCTCAAACAAGCCGGTGTTATGGCTGTATTTCACTATGTACCGCTGCACTCCTCGCCGTTTGGCCAGACAGTGGGGCGATTCCACGGCGAGGAGCGCTATACCATCAGGGAGAGCGAGCGTCTGGTGCGCTTGCCGATCTGGTACGGCATGCCAGAGGAAGAGCAGGAGCGCGTCATTCAGTCGCTACTTTCTTTCTTCGACTGACGGGTGATTTTCTCGTTTTGGGCTCAGTGTCCATAGGCCCGCGTACTTGTTAAAGGTCACTTGAGCGTAGGTCACGGCTGTCAGATACCCTACTGCACCGTCAAGAAAGCCGAACCGGATAAAATAAACCTGCACAAAGGTCATTAAACCCCTGAGGGTAGGGTAGATCATAGTGCGCGTTTTCTTGCCTTTCCTGTGTTTTTCCAAAGACCCCAGCCACGCGTATTTGGCACTTTTCTCCAATGAGTGGCCAAAGTCCCGGTGAGTATAGTGGGTCAGGCGGCCGCGCAGGGTTCGGGTTTTCCGGCCTTCGGGGATCAGGATGCGCTCGTGAACCAGGGCGTCGGAAAAACGAACGCCCTCCCGGCGGAAAAGGCGCAATGGAGCCCGGCCACTGCGCCCAAAATCCAGACGGGTGCCATAGATGGTGACGGCCCATGGGAGCTTGTAAGCATCTGCGTCGGGAGCCGCGAGCCGGTGATTGATTTCACGGCCCAGTTCAGGCGTGATGCGTTCATCGGCATCCAGTGACAGCACCCAGTCGCCAGTGGCTTTTTCCAGAGCTCTCTGTTTCTGGACGCCAAAGCCTGGCCAGTCAGTAACTTCAACGATGTCCGCATACTGCTTCGCAATCTCAACGGTTCTGTCTGTGCTTCCGCTATCAAGAACGATAATCTCGTCTGCAACCAGTCTGGCTGACTTCAGGCAGTCGGCAATGTGATCTTCCTCATTCATGGTGATGATGGTGGCTGATACTGTTTTTGTCCGTTGCCGCACGTAAGAGGCGCTTAGCTCATTGAGCAGTGCAGCGGCAATACCGGCAACAGACAGCAGATAGAAAGTCAGGAACAACGTTCGGTTAAAGGTAGCTTCGGTCAGCCCGAAGAGTAGGTAGCCGACGCTGATCATTGAGCCTGACGCTGCGAGGTGCGCCGTAGCAACGTGCGTGCTGAACAGGTGTCGTGCAAAAATCGCCAAAGGTAAGAAAATCAGAAAGGTCCAACCCAGAATGCCGGGAATGCCGCTGGTGGCCGCAACATTGAGTAAATCATTATGGGCGTGGCCGGTACAGCAATCGATCAGCACGGCAGAAGACTCTCCGGATGCGACTGAGGCTTCGATTTCGCGCGTATATCCGCCCAGCCCGACCCCTGTCCAGGGATTTTCTGCGAACATGTGCCAAGCTAGTCCCCACACTTCCATTCGGATCGTGATGCCGGAATCCAGGGTGTCATTTTGCAGAAACCCTTCGAATGACTGAGACATACGTTCGTTGGTTGCGATGGCGGTCATTAGCACAACAGGAATTGCGACCAAGCTGACGATACGCAGGTTTCTGCTGAGCAGTGGAACCAGAAGGAGCAGAAGAAATGGCAGGGCAATCAGGTCGCTCCGGGTTTGCGATAACATGGCAATCGCTGCAGCTCCGGCTCCCATAGCGATAAAGAGAAGGGCAATAGGGAACCGCTTGCTGCGGTAGAAAAACAGTCCGCCTGTCAGGGTGAGAAAGCTGCTTAGTAACGCGATATTTCCAAAGCTGATCGGGTTTATGCCGCCGCCGAAGCGGCTGCTAAGAAGTAAGTCTAAAGAGCCGTGGTTTGCGATCAGCGCTGAACCAAACAAACCGAGAATGGATGCAGCCATCAGCCCGGCCCCGGCAAATACGGTGTTCGCTCCCAGTCGGGCATAACTGAAAGCAATAATCAGGGGCCAGAACAGGATAAAGCGGGCATGAGTGCCGAGAGTTTTTCCGCCCTCATAACTGAAACCTTCAAGTGCCCACGAATAAGCGCTCACGAGTACGAAAAACCAGAAAGCGAAATGCAGTAAACGTAACTCTTTAGGCTTGTCCCACCCTGCCTGATACAGGGCTTTGCGATAGCTGATCGCAAAGCCCGTAATGGCAAGTAACAGGGTTGCGCCTGCCAGGATGCTGGACGATAGAAGCGCACCCCCGACACCGAGTACAAAAAGCAGGTGAATAGGCTTTTTGATTTGATTGGTCATGTTGGAGTGTCCGCGAGGTAAACCGTCAGCATACCCGGCCCGGGTTGTAGGGATTGATTTCGCCTGCTGGCCGGTGCCGCATGCGTTTGTACTCCCATTGGTACTGCCCGGGAATGCTCCGAATACACTGTTCGATAGTGTGGTTCAGTGCTGTTGTTGCTGCCACGGCATCCTTGTTATCCAGGCCCGGCTCGGTTTGGCGTACTACAATCCGAAAACCTTGAGCGTTCTCCAGCCGCTCGGCATAAGTAATCAGAGCCTTGGCGCCAGTGCGCTGCATGAGCTTCGACACAAGAGTCATGGTCTTGACCTCCATGCCAAAAAACGGAGCAAAAGCATTGCCTTTGCCGCGCGGGGACTGATCAGGAAGGATACCGGCAACGCCTCCTTCCCGGAGAATCGAGGCCAGTCTTACGAGCCCCCGTCTGTCGCCGCGCACGAGCTCTGAGCCAAGCCTCCCCCGGACCCGAATCATGTAGTCCTCGAATTCCGGCATGTTAGGCGGGCTGTACAGTGCGGCCATTTTGTAACGGGATGAGAAAAACAATCCTGCCAATTCCCAGTTCCCCAGGTGCGGCGCGAGCAGAATCAGCCCACTGCCGTCAGCCATTGCCTCATCAATTAGCTCAAGCCCCTCTGTTTCCTGAACCAGATCAAGGCATTTTTCAACGGGCCACTCCCACATCAAAGGAACTTCAAGCATCGTCATCCCTGTATTCATCAGCGACTCTTTTGCCATTGCTGCGCGTGCGGGTTGTGATAGTTCCGGGAGGCAAATGGAGAGGTTGATGTCGGTAACCTCACGAGGCTTTGCCGGCATCTTCCACATAAGCAAACCCACAAGCTTGCCAATCCTTTGCGCGCTCGCCAGAGAGAGCCAACCTGCGATACGCAGAAGGCCTGCAACAAAAAAATACTTCAACTTGCTCATTTTCTGCCGTACCGGTCCTCGTATCTGACAATGTCATCCTCGCCGAGATAGGAGCCGGATTGCACTTCGATCAGTTCCAGATCGATAACCCCCGGATTTTCCAGAGAGTGCACCTGTCCTATGGGGATGTATGTGGATTGGTTTTCTGTAACCAGATAGGTTTTTTCGCCGTTGGTCACCCGCGCTGTACCGCTGACGACGATCCAGTGCTCAGCGCGATGATGATGCATCTGAACAGAGAGCTTTGCTCCAGGCTTTACAGTGATTCGCTTCACCTGGTAGCGAGGGCCGCTGTCTATGGAGTCATAGATTCCCCAGGGACGGTAGACCTCACGGTGATTCATGTGCTCGTGCCGGCCATCGCTGCGGATTTGCTCAACCACAGCTTTTACGTCCTGCACCTTGTCCTTGTGAGCAACAAGAATGGCGTCTTTGGTCTCGATTATGACCAGATCATCGACTCCAATGGTGGCAACGAGGCGGCTATCTGCGCGTACAAGCGTGTCTCGGGTTTGGTGAGCAATCACATCGCCGTTGAGGCTGTTTCCATTCGAGTCTTTGTCGCTGACATCCCAAAGGGCGGACCAGGATCCGATGTCGCTCCAGCCTGCGTCCAGGGAGACAACTGCGGCATGATCGGTTTTTTCCATGACCGCGTAGTCCACTGATTCAGAGGGGCATTCAGCGAATAGCTCCGAATTCACCCGGATAAAGTGAAGGTCCTTGCTGGTATCCGTCATCGCGGCACGGCAGGCAGAGAGAATGTCAGGGCGGTGTAATTCCAGCTCTGTCAGATATTGCCGGGCGCCAAACAGGAACATACCGCTGTTCCAGAGGTACTCTCCGGACGCAAGGTAGGCTTTGGCAGTCTGAATGTCGGGCTTTTCCACAAAGCCATCAACGGAGTAGCAATCAACGGCGAGTTCACTGCCGCGATGTATATAGCCGTATCCGGTTTCCGGTTGGTGGGGAACAATTCCGAAGGTCACGAGTTTGCCGTCTTGGGCCAGAGGGACAGCCTGTGCTACGCCTTTCTGGAACGCATCCACATCCTTGATCAGATGATCGGCGGCAAGAACCAGCATAAGCGGGTCATCGCCATCGGCGTTCTCGCAAAGCTGAAGCGCCGCCAGTGCGATGGCAGGTGCTGTGTTGCGACCGCAGGGTTCAAGGATAATGCAGCTATCCTCATGGCCGGATTGCCGCATTTGTTCCGCCGCCAGAAAGCGATGCTCTTCATTGCAGATCAGGAGTGGTTTTTGAGCATCCATCCCGTCAAGCCTGGCCACCGTCGATTGCAGCATCGAGAGTGGGCCGTCCGTCAGCTTAAGAAATTGCTTCGGGTTCAATTGTCGTGACAGCGGCCAAAGTCGCGAGCCGGTACCGCCAGCCATAATGACGGGGTGAATCATGAGTTTACTCCGGGCCTGAGTTTGTGAAAGCTTTGGAAAAGCACCAACCTGAGGTGAAATACTTTACCATACTGGCATCTTAATAATGACCGGCCTGAGGCTTGAGTCGACTGCTTTAATGCCAGGATCCGTGATGAAGCTACCGCTATCCGTTTACTACATTACCCAGAACGAAGAGATGAGGCTCCCGGAGTCGCTGGCAAAGGTGATTGGCTGGGTTGATGAAGTCATTGTCGTGGACTCTGGCAGTACAGACAACACCAGGGATATTGTGGAATCGGCAGGCGCCCGGTTTGTGCACAATGATTGGCACGGCTTCGCGTGTCAGAAGGCGTATGCCGCAAGTCTCTGCCGCAATGACTGGGTACTGGATCTGGATGCTGATGAAGTCCTGTCGGACGAACTTGTTGAAAATATAAAGGCACTTTTCGAGGCGCCCATTCCGGCTGACATAGCGGGCTTTAAAATGCGTTGGGTGTTGTCTCAACCGAACCCCGGGCACCCGTTCAGGCATGATAAAAGCAAGAAGATCCTGCGGCTATACAACCGAAAAAAGGCTGCAATTGAGGCGGAGAAAGATAGCAATAATGATCGGCCCCAGGTGAGGGAGGGGAAGGTAGAGTATCTAAAGGGAGATGTTCTCCACAGGACGCTTATATCGCTTGAGCAAATGGAGAGAAAATACTGCCAGCTTTCCTCAGAGCAAGCGCGGTATCTGGTGGCGAAAGGCCGAAAAATTTCCGCTGGCCGATTGTTTGTGGAATTCCCTCTCAAGTTTCTCAAATATTATCTGATTCACCGGCAGGTCATGAACGGCTGGTTTGGGCTCAGTGTTTCTATTACGGCTGCGAATAGAAATTTCATGAGGCTGGCCAAGGCAAAAGAGTTGCAGATGCTGGCGGAGATAGAAGGCCAGAGCAGCGCAGAAAAGTGATTTTAGGATAGACCAGAGATTGCACAGAACCACGGCGGGAATTGTGTGGTCAGTCCACGGATTTTTTGCCTAGAAGCTCATAATAAAAAGCTTCGGTCCGGCTTGTCATGGCCTCCAGGGTAAGCTCTCGGGAGGCACGCCCAAAGCATGCTTCCTGGCTCTTCTTCAGGCCTCCCAGGTCGGCAAGTTGCACCGACAGGAGTGTCTGCAGCGCGTTCAGGCTGGTCGAGTCTGCCAGGCTTTCCGCAGGAAGAAGATCAAGCGCACCGTTGACCGGCGTTGACAGCACAGGGCACCTTGCAAGTAACGCTTCAACCAGCGCATAAGGGAAACCCTCGCGCTCAGAACTGATTACGCAGACCGACGCTTGTTGCAGCCAGGCCGCGGGGTTGTCTTCGTAGCCGGGTAGCTTTATGAGCGTTTCAGCGCCAAGGCGTTGTACCTGCGCCTTCAATAGATCCATCCCGGAGCCATCGCCCAGAATGTAAAGTGGCAGTGGCGGGTTGAGTGCCGCCCACGCAGAAACCAGGTAGTCGAACTGCTTGACTGGCTCGAGGCGACCTATAGCCAGCGCAAAGGCTTGGACCTCAGGAATCGCATTGGTTGTTTTAGCTCCGTTGTTCTGAGGCTTTACGCCGTTGTATATCAGCTTTGTATTGGCGTGCGAAAGGCTCTGATATATCCCGGTACTGACGGCAATTACCCCGTCAAGCTTGCAGAAATCCTTATGGCTGGTTTTTGTCCCGTGGATCGTGCCCACCGTTATGTTTCCGTGTCTTCCCGTTCCAGACAGCAGTGCGGCAGCTTTATTGCCTTGGGCGTGGAGCACATCGGGTGACAGCTTGCGAATAATTTGCCTTAAACGCAGCTTAAGCAAGGGGTTCCGTCTTCCCCATTGAACCGGTAAAGGGTGGAAATTAACCCTGTGTGAAAAGCGTTGTCTGTAATCAGGGTGAGCAAGAACATGTACTTTATGGCCGCAGCGTGCAAGCTCCTCCGAAAGGTCGGCTGTATGCTTCTCCATGCCTCCCCAATTGCTTCCCGGAGTGGCGATTAGCTGGACGACGGTGAGATGGTCTGGTGCGCTCATGATAGCGGGGGCGCGTTGCCAAGAACTTTGCGGTAGACCTCCAGTGTCGACTCTGTTTGCGCCTGAAGACGAAACCTGAAGGGGATCTCGATATTCGATGTTTTATCGTTCAACAGCCTGAGTGCAACCCGGGCGAATTCCCGGGTGTCATCGGGAGTTACAAGTCCGTCACGGAAGCATGCCTGTAATGTTTCTGCGGCACCACCCCGGTTAAATGCAACGACGGGTGTGCCGGATGAAAGAGCCTCGGTGACGGTGCGACCGAAGGGCTCCGGTTTTGTTGACATGTGGCACACGAGGTCGGAGAAGAGGTAAAGCTCCGCCATGTCATCCCGCTGCCCCAGGAAGGTGACCTTGTCGGTAAGCCCGAGTTTGGCGCGCTGCTGCTCGAGCTCCCCCATAAAATGCTCTTTGCCTGGCTCCACGCCGCCCACAATGATGCCGTGGCAGTGGGGCTTTTCGTGGGTAATTTCCGCCATTGCCTCAAGAAACTGGAGCTGGCCTTTCCACCGGGAAATGCGCCCCGGCATCATCAGAATGCGTTTGTCTTCAAGTTGAGGAAACTGCGCAAACAGAGCCTGTCGCCATGCTCCGCTTAATTTCCGTTGCCGAAAATAATCTACATCCACGCCACGCTGTATCACGGATAGCTTCTGTTCCGGAACGTGAAAGTTTCGGAGAACGTAGTCACGCACGCAATTTGAAACTGCAATCACGTGATCTGATTTCGCCATGATGGCGCTGTAGGGATTAACGGAGTACATGCCATGGAAGGTTGAAACGATCGCGGGGCGCTGATGCGCGGGCAGCCCCTTCCATGCCAGGCGCACAATCCAAGCAGGCATACGGGAGCGTACGTGAATAATGTCTGGCTGCAGCTCCCTGATCAGTTTTCGCATAGGCCGGATCTGACCAAGCGACGCGGCCGATTTGCGGTGAATCGGCATCTGGATGTGGGTCGAGCCTTGTTCTTGAAGGCGCTTTGCCAGCGGACCACCGTTGGAAACGACAAACGACTCATGGCCGTGTCGTACCAGGTCCGACGCAAATTCCACGGTTCCTCTTTCTACACCGCCACTGTAAAGGGCCGGCAGTGCCTGAAGAATTCTCAAGTAGTCGTCCTCTTTTGTCCTTTTTTCATTTTCCCGGAACCCGGAGAAAACCAGCGATGAATTACCCAGTCTGCGGCCCGATCCGCCTCCCAAAGAGAAGTCTCATGGCCAGTTTTGCCGCCCATTACTGCAGCATGATCGCTCCAGCGGGCCACATAGCCAGCTTTGAGCAGCCGTTGGACGCCGCTGACAACCCGACTATCTGAGCGTTCGGATAACTGAAACAGCCCGGTTGGAACGCCGGATGTTGCAGCTTCGCACACCATGGACATGCTGTCCGGGGTTACCCAGATGGCCCTGGACGCGGCAACGTGATGGCTGAGCCAGTCTTCGTGCGTTCTGTCAGGGTCTGCCACGGTGATCCGGGGACCAGAAAGTTCATCAAGTCTCGCCCTGAGAGCATCCGGTGTTCGCCTTGAGCCACTGATCGTCCAGCGCCATTGCGGGTACTCGCCAATCAGGTTGGTGACTTGCCCGAAAACAACGTCATCGTCCCAGTCAAAATGCGGGGAAGGCCCGCCAAGCAACAACAGAGCTTCCGGCTTGTCAGTAATTCTGGCAAGGGGCGTAACGGTGTTGATGACACCTTCTGTGATCAGAGTATCCCGGCTCTGTGCAATCCCGTCATGGGCAGGAATAATTGAGCCATTGATCCACGTGCGCGGGAACCCGGGCTTCATGATGACCAGAGTTTTTGCATTCCTGAGCCGCCGCAATGAGAGCAGAAGCCTATGAGTGCTCGTGCCTGCGGCGATGATAAGGTCTGGGTGGGGTAACGCTTTATCCAGCGCAGGGGGTATCGCCAGCAGTGCGCGCCATAATGGAACGCTTGTGTCGTGAGCATCGATCCAGAACAGGCTGGCGCCGGCCTTCACCCGCAAACGGTTACCCAGGCCTTTCAGTTGATTCCGGTGCCCGGGCTTGTTGTCTGTGAGCAACCATATTACAGGTGCCGGTGATGCTCTATTTGTTGCCATAAAAGCCCGGGTCGTCTATGTCTGGCCGCGTTTTGAAACGCCGGTGCATCCAGAGGTACTGGTCTGGGGCGCGCCGTATCTCACGTTCAAGAATCTGGTTGATCTCGGTTGCATCCCGCAGGTCGTCACCGCTTGGGAATGACTCCAGCGGAGGGTGAAAATAAATGTCGTAACCGGGTTTGTCGTCTCGCCGGAAGTGGCTGAAAGGAACAACCTTGCAGTGGCTGCGTGCTGCGATTCGTGAAGTGGCCGTGATTGTGCCGGCTGGGATGCCAAAAAATGGCGCGAACACAATGTCCTTGCGGCCATAGTCCTGGTCTGTTGCATACCATACGGTGCGATTATCCCGCAGGCTTCGGAGCAAACCACGAAGATCCCGGGAGCCGAGAACCGTGCCATACCGACGCTCCCGCGCCCGGGTCATGATGGCGTTCATCAATGGGTTGTTGTGATCCCGCTGCATCACATCCGCTTCAATATACTCTGTAATCAGGCTGCCGCCGAGATCCAGAGTACTGTAATGGCCGCCCAGCAGCAGCACGCCCTTACCTTTGGCCAAGGCGTTATCAAGGTGTTCTTTGCCGTGAACTTCCGTTATGCCGGTGAGTTTTTTGGGGTTTCGAAACCATGCAGTTCCAAGCTCAATCAGCCCAATTCCATTAGCGATAAAGGTATTGCGCACAAGCGCATCTTGCTGCGACCGAGTGAACTCCGGAAAGCACAATCGGATATTGACCTCGGCTATGTGGCGGCGCCTGCTGGCAAGTCGCCAGGCCAGCAGGCCAATACGCTTGCCAAGCCACCACTGAAAACGGATCGGAAGCTGAGCGACGCTCCACATAACCGCAATTCCAGCCCATGTTGGCCACCAACGAGGATGGCGGTAGGCAGAGTAGTCTGTATTCCGTGGCTGCCGGCGGTATTTCTTCTTCACTTGAAACAGGTCCTGGAAGGGTTAGTTTATTACTGGCCAGGCTATGGTGCCCGGCAGAGTCAGTCGTAAGCAAATCAATAGGGTTTGCGATATGATAGCGCACTGGTTTGCCAGGAGTCCTGCGTGCTTCAATTTATCTATTCACAACTTATACGGTTGCTGCTTCCATTTATTCTTTTGCGGTTGTGGTGGCAAGGCCGACAGGCCCCGGAACTGCGTCTTAACTGGCAGCAGCGCCTGGGCTTTGTGCCCCGGGCCAGCGGTACCGTGGTTTGGGTACATGCCGTCTCGGTTGGCGAAACCATTGCTGCGGCGCCTATGGTGCGGCGCCTCCTCGCGCGCGATCCCAGCATTACTATATTGATGACCGCCATGACGGACACGGGCCTGACGCAGGCCATGAAAATGTTTGGTAGTCAGGTTCAGTACGCTTACGCACCCTACGATACCCCAGGTTCGATACGTCGTTTTCTGAACCGGGCCAACCCCAGAATTCTGGTCATCATGGAAACGGAAATATGGCCGAACATGATACGCCAGAGCCGTTCCCGGCGAGTGCCGGTGTTTCTTATCAATGCGCGCCTTTCCGAACGTTCTGCCCGAGGGTATGAACGTGTCAAAAGCCTGGTTGCGCCGATCATGCGCAGTATCAGTTGGGTGGCCGCTCAGGCAGAAAAAGATGCAGAACGGTTTCGCAGAATTGGCGTTGCAGCATCCAAGGTTGCGGTGACAGGGAGCGTGAAGTTTGATGTGGATATTCCCGACGCTGTGCGGGAGGCTTCGCTAAAGCTCAAGGCATCCTTTTCCTCGCGCCCGGTCTGGATTGCCGGCAGTACCCATGAGGGTGAGGACATGCAGTTGCTGGCAGCCCATCGGCAGCTTTTGAACACTCATCCGGACGCCCTGTTGATTCTGGTGCCTCGCCACCCTGAGCGCTTTGAAGCGATCGCGGAAAAAGTGAATAGACAGAAGTTCTCGCTGGCACGGCGATCCCGGAGTGAAGACCCCTCAAGTACAGAGGTTTATCTTGGGGATACCATGGGCGAGCTGATGATGCTTTATGGCGCCAGTGACGTGGCATTCGTGGGCGGCTCGTTGATTGAGCGCGGCGGTCACAATCCGCTGGAGCCAGCAGGCTGGGGAATCCCGGTGATCTCTGGGCCTCACGTGTTCAACTTTGAAACCATTTATCAGAGGCTTCTCGATGACCGTGGCGTGACGATGGTTGGCAGTGCCGATGAGCTATCCCGTCATCTGCTGGCTCTGTTCAGCGATGCTGATGAACGTCGGGCCAGCGGCCAACGTGCGTTGTCAGTGGTTAACAAGAATAAGGGTGCGCTAGATAGAGTGGTTGACGGGGTTATCGCGCGGGTTTGAAGCGATCGGGGCTGGTATCGGGTGAGGAAGCTCATTCCTCACCCGATCTTTATTATTACGCGTTTCTGTGCCTTCCCGGTGCAAACTAGAGCGTGGGATCGTCCAGAGTCTTCCGATCATTGGCCAGGGCCTCAATGCCAGGGGCATTGGCGCTCAGCCAGTTGTTCAAGTCAATCAGATCTCTCGGGCTGAGCGTTCCGGCAGCCTGCTTCAGTTGAAGCGTATTATTCACATAGTCATAACGGGCGTTGGCGTAATCCCTCAGCGCAACATAGTAAGCCCGCTCTGCATCCAGAACTTCAACAATATTTCGTGTGCCCACATCATAGCCGGCGCGCGTGGCATCCAGTGCACTGCGGCGGGAAATAATCGTCCGCTCCAGGGCTGACGCAGTTTCAATGTTGTTGTTAACGGTCAGGAACAGGCTTCGGGTATTCACCCGCACGTCGCGGCGTACGGTATTCAGAGACTGTTCGGCCACGGTAACCAGAGAGCGCTGCTGGCGCACACCGGCCTGGGTTCCGCCGCCGGAGTACAATGGTACGTTGAGGCTGAGCTCGATCACGCCCTGAGTGCTGACACCATCACGCTGAACGCCCGGCGGATTCTGCTCAATCCCGGTGACATCGGATTTGCCGTAAGAAGCATTCAGGTCCAGCGTTGGGTAATGGCCCGCCTTGGCTCTTTTCAGCCCGGATTCGCTGGCGTTCAAGTCATAAAGGGCAGACTGAATGGACCAGTTCTGCTCCAGCGCAGTCATTTCCCACGCAGTCGGATCCATTGGTTCAGGTCGGCCCAGAGGGAAGTTCTGGCGCAGATTCTCCAGGTCCTCCGAGTATTCGCCTGTTAACCGGGCCAGCCTCTCCCGGGCAATGTTCGTCTGGTTTTCTGCGGCAATCCGCAGGCTCCTGCTGTCGTCGTAGCTGGCGCGTGCTTCGTACACCGCAGTGATGGCGATCAGACCCACATCAAAGCGCTCCTGGGCCTGCTCGTACTGTCGCTGGATCGCTGCTTCGGTTGCCTGGGCGGTCGTTACCGTATCCTGAGCGCGCAACACGTTAAAATAAGCGGTTGCGACATCAAGAATCAGCTGCTGCTGTGCCAGATTGTATTGGGCACGTGCAGATTCTGTCTGGAACTGGCTGGCGTCATACTGAAACCATGCGTCTGCCCGGAACAATGGTTGTGTCAGTTGCACGCCGTAGTTCAGTTCGCGATAACTGTTGTCCTGGCCAGCGCTGGGCCCGTCTGAATCAATATGGCGGGCATCGCCATAGGCTCCTATCTGCGGTAACAGGGCGCTTTGGCTAACATCGCTGGCAGCTTGCTGGGATTCAAACCGCGCTTGGGCTGCGGCAATGCCAGAGTCGTAGGAGAGTGCTTTCTCATAGGTCTCTACCAGATCCAGGGAAAGGGCAGGCTGTGCTGCCAAGAGGCCAACAAGTCCGGAAAGCAATCGTTTCTTCATTGTTACTCCTGAGTACATGTGCGCGTCTGCACCCACCCGGGGCGCTGAAAGGGAATGCCGGATCTCTGCAGTTGATATGAAAACGGCATCAGTAATGGCATGGAAAATGGAACCGGCCTGAACAGATCCGTCATTATGGACAATAATTGCTCTCAGCTCTACACTTGCAAATGACACTTAATTAGCATGCTATTTATCTATAGCTTGCGCTTGCAATAAATGACTTCAAGCGGCTATCGTTCAAAATCCAATCGCAACCGGGATGAATGATGGCCGAGCCATTCCAGTTTCAATCTAGCGACGTCACAATCGAAAAACGCGAAACCGTCTTCCAGGGCTTCTTCCGTATGGACAAGCTGTGGCTGGTGCACCCGCGCTTTGATGGCCGGAACATGCCTCAGTTTACCCGCGAACTCTTTCTCCGCGGCGATGCCACCTGCGTACTCCCATACGACCCCGACCGCGACGAAGTGGTCTTGCTCGAACAATTTCGCCTCGGCGCAATTGGGCGCGACCAGTCACCCTGGTTGCTGGAACTCGTAGCCGGAATGAACGAAAACGGAGAAAGCAGCGAAGACGTTGCCCAGAGAGAAGGTCAGGAAGAAGCTGGGCTCAGTTTCAGCAAGCTCGAAAAAATCTGTGATTATCTCGTCTCGCCGGGGGGCACCACCGAAATGGTTTACCTTTACTGCGGCAAGGTCAGCACCGAATCTGCAGGCGGCCTGTATGGTCTCGAAGACGAACACGAAGACATACGGGCCCACGTGGTTTCGGCTGACGAAGCCATCGCCATGATCAGTGACGGCCGCATCAACAACGCGGCTGCAATCATCGCCATTCAATGGCTACAGCTGAATCGCACCAGATTGCGTGCAGGGTGGCAGTAATGGGCGAATGGACAATGAAACCCAAACGCTATGTGCCGGATCTGCGCCAGCTTGGAGCCCTGTGTGAGGGTAACTACCAGCGTCTTCGCCGGCTGCGTCAGCTCAGAGTCGACGGCCAACCCGTATGCGAAATTGAACTGTACCGGGAAAACGAGTACTTCGGTCGCGTTCGGATTCAGGTGCTGCAAACCGCCCGGTATACCGAAACCCTCCAGCTCGAACAGATCCACAACAGCGGTCGCTGGCTCAATAACCCGCAGATGACCGTTCGGGTATACCACGATGCGGTCATGGCAGAGGTTATCAGCTGCTATCGTGACAGGCAGATTGCGCCCGTCAACGACTATCCCAACCGCTTTATGCACCACCCGGATGAAAAAGTTCAGGTTAACGGATTCCTCGCCGACTGGCTTGAGTACTGCCTGAGATTCGGTCACCTGCCTCTTGAACATGCCGCCTGGACTGCCGGAGAAAGCGCCGACTGAGGCAGACTTTGCCCCTCTGACAATAAGCCAGGCGTCCAGAAAGACGAGTTCAGTTGTTAAATAATGCAATATATTGCCCGGCGCCTCGTCAGAATGTGACGCTGGTTCCAGTGGCAGGTGATAAATCCGGAAGCTGACAACGTACACTTGTTCTGAAATCATAGCTGCTGTGTGAAACAGGAGCCTGTGAATACGTTACTCAAGCGATGGCAGCGAGCACACCAAGAGCATTATGACCTTAAAGGAATCCACCCGTCCGCTTCGGGTACTGCAGTTAACGGATCCGCACCTGATGGCCAGCGCAGATGGCTCGTTGCTAGGTGTAAATACCCGTGACAGCCTCGATGCCGTTATCGCAGAGGTGCTCAAGTCCCATGGGCAACCGGATCTGATTCTGGCTACCGGCGATATTGCTCAGGATGGCTCGGAAGGGGCCTATCGCGTTTTTGGAGACCGCCTCGGAGCCTTCAGCGGCGCTTCTGCATGGATTGCAGGGAATCATGATCAGGTTGGACATCTGGCGGAAGTCGCAGCGCGTTATGACGCAGATCGACGGCACATTGTTCAGGGCGGCTGGCAGTTCATCCTTCTGGACTCTTCCGTGCCCGGTAAAGTATTCGGGGAGCTTGCAAAATCGGAACTGGATTTTCTCGCAGGAATGCTGGAGCAGCACCCGGATTTGCCGGCGCTGGTCACGCTGCACCACCACCCGGTTGATATCAGCGCTGACTGGATGAGAGAAATCGGGCTCAGGAATCGTGAAGACTTCTGGCAGGTGATTGATCGCTTCCCGCAGGTAAAAGTGGTGCTGTGGGGCCACATCCACCAGATCCATGAGCAGCAGAGAAATGGCGTGCAGTTGCTGGCAACGCCTTCCACTTGCATTCAGTTTACCTCCGGCTCGCGCAAGTTCTCTGTGGAAGACCTGGCGCCGGGGTACCGTTGGTTTGAGTTCCAGGCTTCCGGCAACTTCACGACGGAAGTGTGCCGGGCCCGGGAGTTCGAGTTTGAACTCGATCAGAACAGCTCCGGTTACTGAATCGCCCTTGCAAGGTTCGCTGGCGCTAAGGTTTCGGTTACACTGCCCAAAAAATCCGTCAGGAATTATTCTTATGAGCGATACCCCTTCCGATCTCAAGTACATCGAAACCCACCAATGGGTGCGTGTAGGCGCCGATGGCACCGCAACGGTAGGCAT
Organism: Marinobacter antarcticus; assembly: GCF_900142385.1. Taxonomy (NCBI): domain Bacteria; kingdom Pseudomonadati; phylum Pseudomonadota; class Gammaproteobacteria; order Pseudomonadales; family Marinobacteraceae; genus Marinobacter; species Marinobacter antarcticus. Next base: position 85,225 of record NZ_FRAQ01000005.1, on the reverse strand, counting down.
TACAGACTTCGCCCAGGAGCAGTTGGGTGATGTGGTTTATATCGGCGTTCCCGAGGTAGGTGAGACGGTCACCGGTGGCGAGGAAGCAGGTGTTGCGGAATCCGTGAAATCGGCATCGGATGTGTTCAGCCCGGTAACGGGTGAGGTTATCGAAATCAATGAGAGCCTGGAAGATGAGCCCGAGAAGGTGAACGAAGACCCTTATGGCGACGGCTGGCTGTTTAAAGTAAAGCTTTCCGATCAAGGTGAGCTTGAAGGCCTGATGGACGCTCTGGCATACGCTGAGCACGTCGCGGCTGCTGAATAGACGGTTCACCTGAGCTTGGGTGTGGTCGTCTTCAGTTAATGTATAATCCCCGCCCTGAATTTCTTTCCTAGGTGGTCGCAATGAATTTCCCGGTTTTATATTTACGCAAAGGCGCGGAGCGCAGGCTTCGGGCTGGCCATCTGTGGGTTTACAGCAACGAAGTTGATATTCAGCGTTCACCGCTGACGGAGTTTGAGGCCGGTGCTCAGGCTGAGTTACGTGCGTCTAATGACAAGCCGCTCGGTGTTGTGTTCGTTAACCCGCATGCACTCATTTGCGGACGTCTGATCAGCCGTGATGCTGCACAAGGTATGACGCCGAACCGGCTGACCCAGCGCATGGAGACGGCGCTGGTATTGCGGGAGCGGCTGTTTGATAAACCGTTCTATCGCTGGGTGTTCGGAGACAGTGATGGGCTTTCCGGGCTGGTGGTGGATCGGTTCGGCGACACGGTGGTGGTGCAGATCTCCACCGCCGGCATGGAGCAGATGAAAGAATCGATTATTCGCGCGGTTCAGCGGCTGGCGCATCCCAAGGCCATTATTCTCAAGAACGATGGCAAGATGCGTTCGGTTGAAGGTTTGGATAGCTACGTTGAGCAGGCATATGGTCCTGAGGCAACGCTGCTTGAAGTGGAGGAAAACGGTGTTCGCTTCGAGGTGCCCCTTGAGGGTGGCCAGAAAACCGGTTGGTTTTATGATCATCGCATGAATCGCCAGCGTCTGCAGGCCTACGCACCGGGTAAGCGGGTGCTGGATGTGTTCAGTTACGTTGGTGGTTGGGGCATTCAAGCTGCGTGTGCCGGTGCCACTCAGGTTACCTGTGTGGATAGTTCTTCAGGAGCAATTGATTCGGTTCATCACAATGCGAAGCTCAATGGTCTGGACAATGTGGAGACCATTGAGGGCGACGCGTTTGAGGCGATGAAAGCGCTGGCGGACGAGAAAGAGAAATACGACATCGTTGTGCTGGATCCGCCGGCATTTATTCCTCGCCGTCGCGATCAGAAGGCCGGAGAACAGGCATACGCGCGACTGAATCAGCTTGGGTTGCGATTGCTGGAACGGGATGGGCTGTTGGTTTCTGCCTCATGTTCCATGCACCTCTCACAGGAGAAGCTGGTGGATATCATTAGAGGCAGCGGTCGCAAGATTGATCGTTTCGTGCAGCTTCTTGAGCAGGGGCATCAGGCGCCGGATCACCCGGTCATTCCCGGGATTCCGGAGACGGACTACATCAAATCCTGCTTTGTGCGTTCGCTGACCGGCTTCATGTGACGTTGTTACTGACCCCGAAAACGGAGTCAGTTTTTCTGTTGGCGAGTGTTATCCGCGAAGACTGATAACTCCCCAACCCCGATTTCGTGCGTATTCTTCCAGCTTCGGGTCAGGGTCAACTGCGATCGGGTTGTCGACTTTTTTCAGCAACGGCAAGTCATTGTGTGAATCGCTGTAGAACCAGGCGCCGTCCAGGCTTTCACCATGTGCGGCCAACCAGTCGTCCAGTCGGGTGACCTTGCCTTCCTGAAAGCTGGGTGTACCGGCTATCTGGCCGGTGTAGTGACCGTTAATCATCTCGGGCTCGGTGGCAATCAGGTGTTCAATGCCCAGCGCTTCCGCGATAGGTTCGGTCACAAACCGGTTGGTGGCCGTGATGATCATCAGGGTGTGGCCGCGCTTCCGATGGCTGTGCAAAAGCTCATCGGCCTTTTGCAGCAGCATAGGTCGCACTTTCTTATCCATGAAAGTAGTCCGCCACCCCAGTAGCTCATCCATGCTGTGGATTGAGAGGGGCTGAAGCGCAAACCCAAGGTAGTTCAGTATGTCCAGCTCGCCATTCAGGTATTCCTGATAGAAGCGATCATTGGTCTTGCGATAGGTTTCGGCATCAACAATGCCTTCCTCTACCAGAAACTCGCCCCAGGCGTGATCGCTGTCACCATCCAGCAGGGTGTTGTCGAGATCAAAAATTGCGAGCGTCAAGCGATTACCTCCAGAGACACAGGGCTTGCGGAAAGCCGGTATCTTACCATGAGTGCCTTCGCACAGCTGCGTTTGCCGCAGCCTTGGGATTCTGTAAGAATGAGCGCAACTTGGAAAAATCCGACCGGTAAATATCTGACCGGTCTGCCGACTTTATTAAGAGGACTGTGCCGTGATCGATTCAGACGGTTTCAGACCCAACGTCGGAATCATTCTGGTCAACCACCAGGGAGAAGTTCTCTGGGCAAGGCGAATAGGGCAGGACTCCTGGCAGTTTCCCCAAGGCGGTATCAATCATGAAGAATCGCCGGAAGACGCGCTGTACCGGGAGCTTGGAGAGGAAATTGGCCTGGGCGCCAATGATGTTGAGATCATCAGTTGTACCCGGGGTTGGCTGAGATACCGCCTTCCCAGAAGAATGGTACGGCACAACTCGCACCCCGTCTGTGTGGGCCAAAAACAGAAATGGTTCCTGCTGAGGATGTTATCACCGGATGCGCAAGTACGCGTTGACGGCACGGATTCACCGGAGTTCGACGGCTGGCAGTGGGTAAGCTACTGGTATCCGTTGGGTCAGGTGGTTTCCTTTAAGCGTGAAGTGTATCGACGTGCGCTGAGAGAACTTGCGCCAAGACTGTTCTACAACATGGAGCAGTGGCACCGGAGCGAGTATAACCGGCGTTTACAGGAACAGGCGAAATGACGGACTGACACCCCCATGCTGAGCATTCTGCGAAGTCTTGTACAAGAGGTAAACAGCGCCCGGGATCTTCACGAGGCGCTGAGTATCATCGTATCGCGTGTGCAAAAAGCCATGGGAACCGAAGTCTGCTCCGTTTATCTGTTGGACCCGGCTTCTAACCGCTACATTCTGATGGCAACCGAAGGCCTGTACCTGAAAGCCGTAGGCAAAGTGAGCCTTGGGCACTCAGAAGGGCTGGTCGGGCTTGTGGGTTCCAGAGAAGAACCCATCAATCTGGAAGATGCGCCCTCCCACCCCCGCTATCGATATTTTCCCGAAACCGGTGAAGAGCGCTTCCGCTCGTTTCTCGGGGTTCCCATTATTCACCATCGCCGGGTACTAGGCGTTCTCGTGGTTCAGCAGCGGGAGAGTTCCCGGTGCTTTGATGAGGGGGAAGAGGCATTTCTGGTCACCGTTTCCGCTCAGCTTGCGGGTGTTATTGCCCACAGTGAAGCGACCGGCGCAATCAGCGGCCTTTCCCTGACCGGCGAAGAGGCCCGCGACGTCAGCTTTAACGGTGTGCCTGGTTCACCGGGCGTTGCGATTGGCCATGGTGTTGTGGTCTACCCGGCAGCCGACCTGGACGTGGTTCCCGATAAGCCGGCGGAAGACATTGAGCTGGAGCTGGAGTTATTCCGATCGGCTGTCCAGGCGGTCTGTGAAGACATTGAGGGGGTTGCAAAACGGCTGACCTCACGGCTTCGTCCTGAAGAGCTGGCACTGTTTGATGTTTATCTCCGCATGCTAAGCGACGAAGCCTTGCCCGGTGAGGTCAATAACCGGATCCGTGAGGGGGTCTGGGCGCAGGGCGCTCTCAAGCAGGTGGTTCAGAATTATGTTCGTCATTTTGAAATGATGGACGACCACTACCTCCAGGAAAGAGCGGTAGATATCCGTGATCTCGGCCGCCGCCTGCTTTCCTATCTTCAGGAAGGCGAGCAGAAGGATCTGAACTATCCCGAGCGCACGGTTCTGGTCAGTGAGGAACTGACCCCCTCCATGCTTGGAGAGGTACCCCGGGGCCAGTTGGTCGGTCTGGTATCGGTCAAGGGCTCCAGCAACTCCCACGTTGCCATTCTCGCTCGGGCAATGGGCGTGCCAACCGTTATGGGGCTAGTGGATATTCCAGTTAATCAGCTTGATGGTAAGGAGCTGATCGTTGATGGTTTTGAAGGGCAGATTTTTGCTTCCCCTTCAGCTGATCTCCGGACATTTTTCCAGACCATCTGTGATGAAGAAGACGAACTCGACCGCGGGTTGGAGGCGCTTCGTGACAAGCCGTGTGTAACAACCGATGGTCACAGGGTGCCTCTGCTGGTCAATACCGGGCTGATGACCGATGTGGTGCGCTCCCTGTCCCACGGGGCTGAGGGTATTGGCCTTTACCGCACCGAAGTGCCTTTCATGATCAAGGATCGCTTTCCATCGGAGCAGGAGCAGCGGCAGTATTATCGCGAACAGCTGGAAGCGTTTGCGCCCAATCCGGTGACCATGCGTACTCTGGATATCGGCGGTGATAAGTCGCTGACGTATTTTCCGATCGAGGAAGAAAACCCGTTTTTGGGTTGGCGGGGAATCCGGGTGACGTTGGACCATCCCGAGATTTTTCTGGTTCAGGTGCGCGCCATGCTGAAAGCCAGTGAAGGTCTGAATAATCTCCAGGTGATGTTGCCCATGATCAGCAATATCTCCGAGGTTGAAGAGTCCCTGCACCTGATATATCGGGTTTACCATGAGGTAAGGGAAGAGGGTTATGACATCCACATGCCCAAAGTGGGCGTAATGATTGAGATACCTGCTGCCGTGTACCAGATTCGCGAGCTGGCTGACCGTGTGGATTTTCTTTCGGTTGGCTCCAACGATCTGACCCAGTATTTGCTTGCGGTGGACCGTAACAATCCCCGAGTTGCCCAGCTCTATCACTCATACCACCCGGCTGTGCTGCAAGCTCTCGTGCGAATAGCTCAGGATGCCCACGCGGTCGGCAAGCCAGTGGGTATCTGCGGTGAGCTGGCGGGGGATCCTGGGGGTGCCTTGCTGTTGATGGCCATGGGCTACGACTCCCTGTCCATGAATGCGGCCAGCTTGCCGAAAGTAAAATCTGTGATCCGCAGTGTCAGTCGGGAGTGGGCTGTGAAGCTTCTGAAAGATGTGCTGTTACTGGATTCGCCTCACGTTATCAAGAGCTGCGTGGAGCTTGCGCTGCGCAATGCCGGCTTTGGTCGTTACCTGCGCCCCGTTAAATCTACGTCCGCAGCTCTGGCCGAACAGGTTGCTTCTTGAAAATGTCATATCGGGTAGCCTTTCAAACCTAGGGTGCGCACTCTAAACCGGGTTGCTATCTTGTTGTTTATAGAGTCCAGAAAGTCCGCTTTGGCTATTTATCCGGAAAAGGAACGGCTATGAAAGCGCCAACTGATCTAAAGCCAACTCCACGTATCGGGCTCGCGCTCGGTGGGGGTGGCCCGTTGGGTGGAATTTACGAAATAGGTGCGCTCCGGGCGCTGGATGAGGCGCTGGATGGGCTGGATTTCAATAACCTTGATGTCTATGTGGGCGTTAACACTGGCTCTTTTGTAGCGGCCAACCTGGCTAACCAGATGACAACGGCACAGTTGTGCCGGATCTTTGTCCGGAACGAGGCCGAGGTTCATCCTTTTCACCCGGACGTTTTCTTCCGCCCGGCTTTGAAGGAAATGGGAAGCCGGCTGTTGGCCATACCGGGGCTGTTTGCCACTGCCATGCGCCGCTTTATCAATAACCCCCACGACCAGAGTCTGCTCGAGGCCCTCACCATAATGGCGCAAGCGGCTCCCGCCGGGCTTTTCGACAATGAAGGGCTGCATGAGTATCTTAAGCGCGCGTTTTCCATGCTCGGCCGTACGAACGATTTCAGGCAGCTGAAGCACAGCCTCTACATTGTGGCTGCGGATGTTGAAAGCACTGACGCCGTATGTTTCGGTGCTCCCGGATTTGACCATGTGCCGATTTCCAGAGCTGTTCAGGCGAGCACAGCGTCACCTGGCTTGTATGTGCCTGTCGATATAGATGGTCGGTATTATGTGGATGGAACACTGCGCAAAGGCCTGCATGCTTCGGTAGCGTTCGAGGACGGCGCTGATCTGGTTTTTGCAGTAAATCCCCAAGTTCCGATTGATGCGAGTGCTGCGGTGAGGGCCGGCACCATGGCGCCAGGAGAGTTGACCCATTCAGGTATGCCAAATCTGCTGTCTCAGATGTTCCGGACCATGGTGTATTCGCGTATGAAGTCGGGAATCGCACACTACGCGACGGATTATCCGGATAAAGACATTTTGTTGTTCGAGCCGACGAGAGACGACGCCAAACTGTTTTTCTCTAACGTGTTCAGTTTCCAGTCACGCAGGATGGTCTGCGAGCACGCCTATCAGATGACGCGCCGGGATCTGCTGAACCGGGCCGACGAGCTGGAACCAAAGCTGGCGAAATATGGCATCAAGCTTCGCCGGGATAGGCTGGAAGACGAACAGCGCACTATAAGCACCAGTCTTTATGGTGAAATGCTGCCACTGTATGTAGCGAAGAGCAGACAGAAAAAGGCAGCAGGGAAAGGAAAGCTCGTGACCGGGCTGGAAAATGTCACTCACCTGTTTTCAAAAGCAGAATAGATAGCCTGGCCAGTGGCGTTAAACGCACCTGGCCCGGCGGCCTCAGATCCGCGTGCGCGGGTCAGAGGATATAGCGGCTCAGATCCTCGTCTTCCGACAGCTCTCCAAGCTTTTCATTCACGTAGTCAGCGGTCACTTCAAACGCGTCTGTTACACCATCACCGGCATCAAACGACAGGCTTTCCAGTAGCCGCTCCAGAACTGTATGAAGGCGTCGCGCACCGATGTTTTCGGTGGTCTCGTTCACCTTCCAGGCAATCTCCGCAATGCGGGCGATGGCCTCTTCGCTGAACGTCAGTTTTACGCCCTCGGTTGCCATCAGCGCTTCATACTGCTGAACCAGCGATGCATCCGGCTCGGTGAGAATGCGCTTGAAATCGTCGGGGCTGAGAGCCTGCAGCTCCACACGGATTGGCAGGCGGCCCTGAAGCTCTGGAATCAGATCCGATGGCTTCGCCACGTGGAACGCGCCGGAGGCAATGAACAGAATATGATCCGTGCGCACAGAACCGTATTTGGTGCTCACGGTACTGCCCTCAATCAGGGGCAGAAGATCCCGTTGAACCCCTTCCCGGGAAACATCCGAAGAGGTGTTCTCTGAGCGCTTGGCTACCTTGTCAATTTCATCAAGAAACACAATGCCATTTTGCTCCACTGCAAGAATGGCTTTCTGCTTTATCGATTCTTCATTGACCAGTTTGGCCGCTTCTTCTTCCTTTACCCGTTTAAGGGCGTCAGCTACCTTCATTGTTCGGGGCTTGGATTTGTCAGCAGACATGCTGGAGAACATGCTCTGCAGCTGGTTGGTCATCTCCTCCATGCCCGGAGGTGCCATGATCTCAACGCCGGCACCAGAGTTGCGAAGATCGATCTCGATTTCCTTATCGTCCAGCTCACCTTCCCGCAGCCTTTTCCGGAACAGCTGGCGGGTGGACGAGTCTTCAGACGACTTCTGGCTGTCTTCATTAAAGCTTCGGGGCGGCGGAATCAGGGCGTCCAGAATGCGGTCTTCGGCGGCGTCCAGGGCTCTTTCTTCGTGGCGCTTCATTTCCTGCACGCGCAACATCTTCACGGCCATATCTGCCAAGTCACGAATGATGGATTCCACATCGCGCCCAACGTAACCCACCTCGGTAAATTTGGTGGCTTCCACTTTCAGGAAAGGTGCGTCGGCCAGCTTGGCAAGGCGGCGGGCAATTTCGGTTTTACCCACGCCGGTGGGACCAATCATCAGAATGTTCTTGGGCGTGACCTCATCGCGAAGCGTGCTGTCCAGTTGCATCCGGCGCCAGCGATTTCTCAGGGCAATCGCCACGGCTCGCTTGGCTTCTTGCTGACCCACGATGTGTTTGTTGAGTTCGTGGACAATCTCACGGGGAGTCATTGCAGACATGGTTGCTCCGGATCAGTCATTTTTGGAGGGTGCGTCTTTGGAGAGCACCTCAACAGTGCGATTATGGTTCGTATAGATACAGATATCCGCCGCGATATCGAGACCTTTTTCAACAATCTCGTGGGCGGAAAGTTCGGTATTCTCAAGCAGGGCGCGGGCAGAAGCTTGCGCAAACGGGCCACCGGAACCAATTGCAATTAATCCCTGTTCTGGCTCGATCACATCGCCATTACCGGTAATAATCAGAGACGCAGTTTTATCCGCCACCGCAAGAAGCGCTTCAAGTCTTCGCAGAGCTCGGTCCGTACGCCAGTCTTTGGCAAGTTCAACGGCGGCCCTCGTCAGGTTGCCATTGTGCTTCTCAAGCTGGGCTTCAAACCGTTCAAACAGAGTGAACGCGTCTGCGGTGCCACCTGCAAAACCTGCGATCACCTGACCGTTGTAAAGGCGGCGAACCTTGCGGGCGTTACCCTTCATTACGGTATTCCCCAGGGAAACTTGGCCGTCGCCACCCATGGCAACTTCGTCATCGCGTCTGACGGAAAGTATGGTAGTCATTAGGGCTCCAATTGCCTGATAGAAATCGCTATGGAGCAGTAATGGAGGCAGGGCGAGAGAATTCAAGTGCGATGGAGGAGGAGACTGTGGGGCGGCCTTTCAAAAACACGCTGTAAATACTTCTTTGTGCGCTTGGCTCCGCCATCCCTGGCTCCACACAGTTTTGGAAAGCCCGCCCCGCAGACTTTCGCTGCTTACGGGAATAGGCAAGTTTTAGTCTTTCTTCGGGATTTTTCGGGAAAGTGGTTGTATGTTAATCGACACAAGCTTGTCCACGGCTGAGCTCATCTTGCTCCGTGAAGTGAAGGGCCCCACATTCACACGGTACCAGACAGAGCCGTTATCGAGCTCGATATGCTGCACAGAGGCTCTGAGGCCCAGGAATGCAATCTGCGCGCGTTGACGTTCAGCATCTTCCTTGCTGCGGAAAGATCCCGATTGCACTATGTAGTCGTAGGCTTCGGTGGTCGGGCCTGGAGTATATTCTTCCACCTTGTGGGGAATCATCTCCGATTCCGGAAGCATGTCATAAAACCGGAAGCCCTGCTTTTTTTCTTCTTGTTTTGCGGTTTTTCCGGTCTGCTGTTGCGCCGGTCTTTCGGTGGCAGGGTGGGGTTGTGGTCCAGCGCTGGGTGGTACGGAGTTCAGATAGACAATGAACCCGATAAACCCTCCGACCGTGGCCAGGGACAGGATCCACTTCAAGGACAGGCCGCCACGTTGGGAGCGAGCCGGCGCTGCGGGCTTTGTGCGCTTTTTCGGGGCGCTTGCAGCCTTGGCCGGCTTTCTTTTTGCCGTGGTAGGCGATGCGGCTGACCGGTTTTTACGAGCATAATCTCGGGACATTGTTGCTACTTACATCTCTTCCGGTGCATTGACGCCCAGCAGGTCCAGCCCATTGGCGATCACCTGGCGCACGGCAAGGTAAAGGCTTATACGGGCATCGCGTACTGCTGTGTCTTCAATCAGCACTTTATGGGCGTTGTAATAGGTGTGGAATTGTCCTGCCAGGTCCCTCAGGTAGTGCGTAAGGTGATGCGGCTCGCGCTGGGCAGCGGAGTTGGCAATCAGCTCCGGGTACTTTGCCAGCTGGTTTGCGAGCTCTTTTTCTTCATCCAGAGTGAGCAACGACAGGTCGCCTGCGCACTCTTGGAGCCCCCGCTCAACACCCTCGGCAGAAAGTTTTCGCAGCACGCTGCAGATGCGCGCATGGGCATACTGAATATAATACACCGGGTTTTCATTGGTCTGGGAGCGAGCCAGGTCGATATCGAAGGTCAGCTGGGAGTCAACCCGCCGCGCAGCGAGGAAAAAGCGGGTAGCATCCCGGCCCACTTCGTCAATTAGATCGCGAATGGTCACGTAACTGCCTGCGCGTTTGGAAATTTTTACTTCCTGCCCGGAGCGGGTGACCATCACCATCTGGTGCAGAACGTAATCCGGCCAGCCTTCGGGGATGCCTACATTCAACGCCTGCAACCCGGCACGGACGCGGGTCACCGTGGAGTGGTGGTCGGCACCCTGTTCATTAATTACGGTGGTAAAGCCGCGCTCCCACTTGTCCAGGTGGTAGGCCACGTCTGGCAGGAAATAGGTGTAGCCGCCGTCTTGTTTACGCATCACCCGGTCTTTATCGTCGCCAAACTCTGTGGTCTTCAGCCACATGGCACCACCGTCTTCATAGGTGTAGCCATTGTCCTGCAGGCGTTTGACGGCGGCTTCCACCTTGCCGTCCTGATAAAGGGACGACTCCAGGAAATACACATCAAACTGGACACCGAAAGCTTTCAGATCCAGGTCCTGCTCCCGACGCAGGTACGCCACGGCAAACTCCTGAATGGCGGTACGATCCTCGGGGTCTGCGCTGGCGGTTACTTCGCGATCATCTGCGGTTACGGTATCACCGGCCAGATAAGCCTTGGCAACATCGGTAATGTAGTCGCCGCGGTAACCATCTTCCGGCCAGCTTGCATCCTCGGGTGTCAGCCCCTTAACGCGGGCCTGTACCGAGAGTGCGAGATTATTGATTTGAGCCCCCGCATCGTTGTAGTAAAACTCGCGGGTAACATCATAGCCGTTAGCCTCCAGCAGGCGGGAGAGGCAGTCGCCAATGGCGGCGCCCCGGCCATGGCCTACATGCAGCGGGCCAGTCGGGTTGGCGGAAACAAACTCCACCTGAACTTTCTCACCCTTGCCGTCGCTGTTACGCCCGAACTGCCCGGCCTCATCCAGAATCGTATTAACAACCTCAAAGGCACTGGCGGTGCTCATGAAAAAGTTGATAAAACCGGGGCCTGCAATTTCCACTTTCACCACGGCGCTGCTTTCAGGCAGTTTTCCGATCAGCATCTCTGCCAGCTTGCGAGGCGGGCAGCCAGCGGTTTTGGCGGCAACCAGTGCGATGTTGCAGGCATAATCACCATGGGATTTATCCTTGGTGTTGCCCACTTGCGGCGTGTAGGTCTGGTCGGCAGGCAGCGTGCCTTCTGATTGAAGGGCTGCCAGCGCGGACTGGAGCAGGTCGGAAACGGTCTCTTTCATGCTGTGAGATGACTCGGTTTACTGGAAAGTTGGATTGGGGCAGGGCGCCCTATGAAAACAGAAGATGGGCATTATCGCGGAAAGTCCTTCTGCAAGCAAAAGCCCGATGATGTTTAGCCTGTTTCTTGAGGATCTACATCAATCATCCATTTTGCGCCCTTCGGGTACTTTTCTTGCTCGAGTGACTGGCAGATGCCGGTCAGGAGTCTGTTGAGGCGCCGCCGATTATCTGCGTTCAGTACGAGCTGCGCTCGGTGCCTGTCGGCCCGACGTGCGATCAGTGCGGGTAGCGGGCCCCAGATTTCGATGCCTGGTGCGCTTGCGAGCGGCTTTATGTTATCCAGTATTTGCAGGCTTTGTTCCATTGTGTCCGCTTCTGCCCGGAAGATCGCCATGGCGCGAAAAGGTGGAAGCTGGCCGCCCTCGCGCTCCTCCAGAAGTTGGTCGGCCATATCCAGATAGCGGCCATGGCAAAGCGTTCTGAGGAGGGGGTGGTCACTGTGACAGGTTTGCACGACCACCTTGCCGGATTTCGTTCCGCGTCCGGCCCGTCCGCTTACCTGAAGTAATATCTGGATCAGTTGCTCTGGAGCTCTGAAATCGACGCTGAAAAGCCCGCCATCCGCATTGATCACAACCACCAGGGTCACATTCGGGAAGTCATGGCCCTTTGCCAGCATCTGGGTTCCGACGAGGATGCAGGGTTTTCCGCTATTGACCTGTTTCAGGATGCTTTGAATGCTGCCTTTGCGTTGTGTGCTGTCGCGATCGACACGAACCACCGGAGTATCCGGAAAGCTGGCGGCAAGTATGTCTTCAGTCTGCTCTGTTCCCTGGCCAACCGGCTTGAACGCTTCACTGTTACATTTCGGGCAGGTTTCGGTCGCCGGAGCCTGATAATCACAGTGGTGGCATCGCATCGCCCGGTCGCGGCGATGGTAGGTAAGGCGTGTGTCGCAGCGCGGACACTCAACCATATGGCCGCAGTCAAAACACATCATGACCGGCGCAAAGCCCCGGCGGTTTACGAACACCAGTGCCTGGCTGCCGCTATCCAGGGTTTGCCGGATCGATTCCAGAGCCGGCCGCGAAAGCCCGCCTTCAAGTGGCCTGCTGCGTATATCCAGCAGGCTGATTGTCGGAGGCAGCGCCTCGCCCGCGCGCTCTTCAAGCCGTATGAGCTGATATTTTCCGCCCAGAGCGTTGTGGTAGGATTCCAGCGAAGGCGTAGCTGAGCCCAGAATGACCGGGCAGCGGTTCAGGTGAGCCCGATATACCGCTACGTCTCGGCCCGAATACCGAAAACCCTCGCCCTGCTTGTATGAACTGTCGTGCTCCTCGTCTACGATCAGCGTTTTCAGTGCTGTAAACGGAAGGAGCACGGCTGAGCGGGTGCCAATGAGAATAATCGGCTCGCCGTTGCGGATTTTCAGCCAGGCATTCAGGCGTTCGCTGTCATTCAGTGCTGAGTGCCACACCAGGATGCGCTCGCCGAAATAGCGCTGGAAGCGGGCAACTGTCTGCGGTGTAAGGTTTATTTCCGGAACCAGCACCAGTGCCTGGTCTTGGGCTGTGAGGTTTTGCTTGAGATAGTGTAGATAGATCTCTGTCTTGCCGCTCCCTGTGATGCCATATAAAAGCGAGGCGCTGAAGCCGTCCGCCGGCACGGGCAGTTGAGAGGCAGCCTCAAGCTGTGCTGCCGAGAGTTTCGGGGCAGTTACGGTTTCCTTGTATTGCTGGCTCCGGGAGGTTTCGCCCGCCGGGGTTGCAGCCTGGATCAGTTCCTTGTCGCTCAGTGCTTTCAGCTGTGGACGGGTAAAGCCGGCCTTTGTAATGTCGCTGCCTTTTGCGCCTTGCTCATGTTGGGCAATCCAGTTCAGCAGCGTCTTCTGTTTATGTGCGTTTGCCGGCAATGCAGCGCCGCTGCCGCAGGCCTGCCACCAGTCTTCAGCTTTTTCGATGGCTGGCCGGCCCCGCCGCAATGCGGGTGGCAAAGCTGTGAACAGGCACTCGCCCAGCGGATGCTGATAATAGTCGCTGGCCCAGCTCAGCAGTTGAAAGGTTTCGACCGGCAGGGCAGGCCAGTCCTCCAGTGCATTGTGGATAGGCTTGAGAGTGATGCCGGCCGGCGGTTCGATGTCGGTCTCCACGACCAGGCCGATAGCCTGTTGGCGCCCGAAAGGAATTTTTACGCGCTGCCCGGGTTTCAGGGTAAGTCCCTCTGGAACAAGATAGTCAAAGAGCCTTCTGAGCGGCCGGTTCAGCGCAATGCGGGCTGTGGATAGCACTGAGTGCTCCCTTGTGGTTTTGGGCGTTACGGTATCTGCTTATCCTGCTGGTTCCGCGGCACAGCCAGACGTCTGGAAAAGCGCAAGGTCAGGGCGCGTTGAACACTTGCCTGCAAGGATAATTGCAAGTAAGATTCGCGGTCTGTTTGCGGCAGGGCATGATTGTGCCCCGTCTTCTCCATTGATTCAAATATGCGGTGCCTGGCACTAGGGCTATAAACATTGCCCCGTGATCAGGTAGCGGCATGACCCAAAGAGGTTCGCCATGAAAGAAGGTATTCACCCCAAGTACGAAGAAATCACTGCAACTTGCTCTTGCGGTAACGTGATCCATACCCGTTCTACTATTGGTCATGATCTGCAGCTGGATGTTTGTTCACAGTGTCACCCGTTTTATACTGGCAAGCAGAAAGTTATGGATACCGGTGGTCGTATCGATCGCTTCCAGAAGCGTTTTGGTGGTCGTATCGCTGGAGCCAAGAAAGACTGATCTCGTCGCACAGTTGAAAAAAGCGCCTCAGGGCGCTTTTTTTGTGGCAGATAAAAATAACGGCTTTGTGTTTGATTATAAGCAATTAGCCGTATTGACTGGTCAGATTTTGTTCGAAGTGCCCTTGTCGTTTTGGGGCGAGCGAGCCATAATGGCGCGCTCCTTCAGGTAGGCTCTTGCCGTCTGGAGGCTTATTACCTTTAAACGTGACAAACGGAACAGTGGCAATGTCTCAAGATCTGAAAGAAGCAGCCCTTGAATATCACGCCAAGCCGCGGCCTGGGAAGATTAGTGTAGAAATAACCAAGCCGACAGCGACCGCCCGCGACCTTGCTCTGGCATACAGCCCCGGAGTTGCCGAACCGGTTCGCGAAATCGCGAAGGACCCGGAGAACGCCTATAAGTACACTGCCAAAGGCAACCTTGTGGCGGTTATCTCCGACGGTACTGCGATTCTTGGCCTGGGTAACCTTGGCCCGCTGGCAAGCAAGCCCGTAATGGAAGGCAAAGGCGTACTTTTCAAACGCTTTGCCGGAATTGACGTGTTTGATATCGAGGTCAACTCCGAAAGCCCGCAGGCGTTCATTGAAACCGTTGAGCGTATTGCTGACACCTTTGGTGGTATTAACCTTGAAGACATCAAGGCGCCAGAGTGTTTCGAGATTGAGCGCGCGCTGATCGAAAAGTGTAATGTGCCCGTCTTTCACGATGATCAGCACGGCACGGCGATTGTTACAGCGGCCGGTATGATCAATGCCCTGGAATTACAGGGCAAGAAAATTGAAGAAGCGAAAGTGGTTTGTCTGGGCGCGGGAGCTGCAGCAATCGCTTGTATGAAGCTGTTGATCAGCTGCGGCATCCGCTCTGAAAACATCTTGATGATTGACCGAAAGGGTGTGATCCACTCAGGTCGCGATGATCTTAATCAGTACAAGGCCATGTTCGCCAACGATACGGACAAGCGCACTCTGGACGACGCAATAGAAGGCGCTGATGTGTTCCTCGGCCTTTCTGGTCCAGACCTTCTGAGCGGTGAACAGCTTAAGAAGATGGCGCCGAATCCGGTTGTTTTTGCCTGCTCCAACCCGGATCCGGAAATCGATCCGGCGATAGCTCTCTCAGTTCGTGACGATCTGATCATGGCTACCGGCCGTTCAGACTACCCGAACCAGGTAAACAATGTTCTTGGCTTCCCCTTCATCTTCCGGGGTGCGCTCGACGTTCGCGCGAGCTGTATCAACGAAGAGATGAAGGTGGCTGCGGTAGATGCCATTCGCAAACTTGCCAAAGAGCCGGTTCCGCAGGAAATCTGCGAAGCCTACGGCGCTGACAGTTTTGAGTTTGGTAAAGAGTACATTATTCCCAAGCCCATGGATGTTCGCCTTCTGGAAGTTGTCCCGGCAGCCGTGGCTCGTGCGGCAGTGGACTCAGGTGTTGCTCGTAAGGGGTACCCTGCACATTATCCGCTGAAGAGTATGGACGACATCATCTGATCGATGACGTTATGAGCTTATAAAAAAACCGGCGGTGATCCCGCCGGTTTTTTTGTGAGTGCTTGTTGGTTTTGGCGTTGCGCGCGTGGCCGGAGCCTGGCGCTTGCGGCTAGAAAATCTGGCGCGAGAGGTCGTCCCCTTTTCCGCGTGTGCCACCCGGGCCCATATCATCTGCGGCCAGCGGCGCTGGCGCATCTTCTTCCTTGAATATCTCGAAAACACCCTCCTCGCCGGGCCTTGCACGCTCACCGGTTTCGGCGTTGATGCGGATGTTAACGATACCATTTGGCCGGGGCATAAAGGTCGGGGGCATTCCGTCGAGCGCTACCTTCATATAGTCCATCCAGATAGGCAGGGCAGTGCTTGCGCCGAACTCTCTGCGGCCCAGAGGGGCTGGTTGATCAAAGCCTACCCATACGGTGGTGGCAAGGTTGTGGTTGAAGCCGGCGAACCAGGTATCCCGCTGTTCGTTGGTAGTACCTGTTTTGCCTGCAATGTCATCGCGTCCAAGCGCCAGAGCACGACGCCCGGTTCCGAGTTTGATCACGTCCTGAAGCATGGAGTGCAGGATATAAACAGAGCGCTCGTCTGCGAGCCGCCGCATGACTCGCGTTTCCGGTGCAGCTTTTGCTGTGATAGCCGGAGAGATCTCGGTTTCGCCGGCGGGGTTTGTCGGGGCACTTTCAGCCGTGTCGCAGTTGGTATCACAAAGGACGACTTCCGGGGCCTGGTATATTGTTTCGCCGTTAACATCTGTAATGCTCTGAATCAGGAAAGGTTCGACATCGTAGCCTCCGTTGGCGATGACGGCGAGCCCTCGGGCTAACTCCATGGGGGAGAGTTGGCCGCTGCCCAGAGAGAGGGAAAGATCTTTGGGCATGTTCTCAACGGGAACCTTGAGCTGCTTGAGATAGTCCAATGTCTGGGGGATGCCGACATCCCTGAGCAGCCGGATGGAGACCAGGTTTCGTGAGCTGTATAACGCTTCGCGAAGCGTAGTAGGGCCAGAGAACTGTCCGGAGGAGTTCTGCGGGCGCCATGCGGTCTCGAGTTCCGAGTCGTCAAACACAATTGGTGCGTCGTTGTAGATGGTTGCGGGTGTGATGCCGCTTTCCAGAGCCGCCAGATACAGGAACGGTTTGAAGGTGGAGCCCGGTTGCCGTCTAGCTTGCATGGCGCGATTGTATTTGCTTTGCCCGAAGCTGTAGCCGCCGGCGAGAGCCTCAATGGCACCTGTTTTTGCCTCAAGGGAGATCAGTGCCCCTTCAGCTCTGGGCACCTGCATGAGCGAGACCCTGGCTGGCTGGTCAATTCCGGATGCTGGATCATCCCCGGCCCCGTCCGCCTCAGACTCTGCTTCAGCCGCGGGCGCTTGTGGTAACTCGTCGACGCGAACGTAAACAACGTCACCCGCGGTTACAACGTCTGAGGGCTTTTCCGGCTTCGGGCCGGTCAGGTTTTCTGTCTTGTAGCGTGTGGCCCATTGCATGGATTCGAATGGCATCACGGCAGGACCGAATCTGCGTAAGTGAACACGAGCCTCGTTTTTGTCATCGCTGACCGCCGTTACAACTGCGGGCATCAGGGATTCGATTCTCGGATAGTTCAGCATAACGCTGGAAAGGTTCCCGCTGGCCAGCGTGTCAGCGTCGAGCTGGCCGATGGCGCCCCGAAATCCATGCCTGCGATCATAGGCTTCAAGGCCGCTTCTGAGCGCGTCCGTGGCCTGTTGCTGGTCTTTGCTGTCTACGGTCAGTGTGACGGTGTAACCATCGGTGTAGGCATCTTCCCCAAAGCGTCTGACCATCTCGGCGCGGGCCATTTCAGCGACGTAGTCGGCATCTACTTCGGCTTCGGTGGCGTTATAGGTTGCGGTAAGCGGGGCCTGGATGGCGAGCTCGTAAGCATCCGGGCTGATAAAGCCGAGCTCTTTCATTCGGCCCAAAATCCAGTCTCTACGCTGCATTGCGCGCTTGGGATTGGCTAGCGGATTGTAGGCTGAAGGGGCCTTGGGCAGGCCTGCCAGCATGGCCATTTGTGCAAGCGAGAGTTCGTTGACCTGCTTGTTGTAATAAACGCGCGCAGCGGCGGCGATGCCATAGGCCCGGTTCCCCAGGTAAATCTTGTTCAGGTACAGCTCAAGAATTCGGTTTTTGTCCAGTTCACGCTCTATCTGAACTGCCAGAAGTATCTCGTTGAACTTGCGAATAAACGTCCGATCACGTGACAAAAAGTAATTTTTTGCAACCTGCATTGTGATGGTACTGCCGCCGGATTGGATCGAGCCGGTAGAGACCAGTTCGATTGCAGCCCGCGCCAGGCCTTTGATGTCGACCCCGAAGTGCTCGTAAAAACGAGAGTCTTCGGCCGCCATAAAGGCTTGTAACTGAATTGTTGGAATCTGTTCGATTGTGATCGGTGCCCTTCTCTTTTCACCGAATTCTGCTATTAATCTGTTGTCTTTGCTATACACCCGCAATGGCGTTTGGAGTTTTATATCCAGAAGCTGTTCGACAGGGGGGAGGCCGGGACGAAGGTAAAGATAGAAGCCTGAGCCGACGATAACGGCGACACTGAGTCCGGTGAGAAATAACCAGGCAAAAAGACGAGATGTACGCAACAAATGAGACATTTTTTTCTGACAACTGTTGGATATAGGTCTATCATTTGAGAAATTGCTTTAGGAAGGATGAGTCGCTTCACCGTTGCAATTGTTCTCAGCTAAAGAAGAGGGAACAGTGTAAACGGAATAATGAAGAAATTCTCTTAAATAAAAAACACATAACACATGTAACCGGGTGCATTTAGCCAGGTATAGGGTGAGCGCGTGTTCGGATTGTTCGGAAAGAAATCCAGTGCAGTATTGGGCCTAGATGTGAGCTCAAGCTCCGTCAAGCTCCTTGAGCTGTCGAAGCAGGGCGACCGTTACAAGGTCGAAAGTTATGCTGTTGAGCCTTTGCCGGCCAACGCTGTCGTCGAAAAAAGCATCACAGATGTAGAAGCTGTTGGTGAAGTCCTTAAACGAGTGGCTTCCAAGTCTCGTACCAGCATCAAACAGGTTGCGGTCGCAGTATCGGGTTCTGCGGTTATTACTAAGGTCATCCAGATGGATGGAGGCCTCAACGAGTTTGAAATGGAAGACCAGATTGTCCTTGAGGCAGATCAGTACATTCCATACCCGCTTGACGAAGTTGCGATCGATTTTGAGGTGCAGGGCCCCTCGGAAAGCAATCCGGATAAGGTGGATGTGCTCCTCGCAGCCTGCCGTAAAGAGAACGTGGATATCCGTGAAGATGCTCTCGAAATCGCATCACTTAATGCGAAAATCGTAGATGTTGAAGCTTATGCCCTTGAGCGTGCCTACGCGCTGATTGAGTCCCAGCTGGACTCCCAGGGTGAAGACCTTGTGGTGGCAATCGTTGATGTTGGTGCCACCATGACCACGTTGAGCGTTCTGGCAGAAGGCAGGACGGTTTACACTCGGGAGCAGATCTTCGGTGGTAAGCAGCTTACCGAAGAGATCCAGCGCCGCTACGGCCTGTCTGTCGAAGAGGCGGGGCTTGCCAAGAAGCAAGGTGGCCTGCCCGATGATTATGAGTCCGAAGTGCTTACACCGTTCCGGGAAGCTGTTGTTCAGCAGGTTGCGCGCGCGCTTCAATTCTTTTTCGGAGCCAGTCAGTACAATGCGGTGGACTACGTGGTGCTCGCCGGCGGTACTGCTTCGATTCAGGGGCTGACAGAAATGGTGGAAGAGAAAACAGGAACGCCGACACTGGTCGCGAATCCTTTTGCAGAAATGGCGGTGGGTTCGCGGGTTAACGCGTCCGCCCTCAGCAACGATGCTCCCTCGCTGATGATTGCCTGCGGACTGGCAATGAGGAGCTTCGACTGATGACAAGAATTAACCTCAGGCCCTGGCGTGAAGAGCTCCGGGCAGAGAAGCAGAAACAGTTCATTGTGATGGTTGTGGGTGCCGCCATTATCGCGGGTGGCCTTACATTTCTCTGGAAGACAGACCTCGATAGCAGCATTGCGTATCAGCAATCCCGTAATGCCTATATTGAATCTGCTGCCAAAAAGCTGGACGAACAGATCCGTGAAATCGAAAGCCTGAAGCGCAAGCGTGATGAGCTGCTGGCCCGTATGAAGGTTATCCAGGATCTTCAGGGCAAGCGCCCTGTGATCGTCCGGGCCTTTGACGAGCTGGTTCGCACTTTGCCCGATGGGCTGTTCTATACAGACCTGAAAAGGGCGGGAGACCAGTTGAGTATCGTAGGTATGTCGGAATCGAACAGCCGTGTCTCAACGCTCATGCGTCAATTTGAAGAGTCCGATTGGTTCACCAGTCCGAACCTCTCCAATGTATCATCGGCAGACAGCCGGCGAGCGGGGTATAGTCAGTTCACTATGACTGTTCAACAAAAAACACCTGAGCCCGAAGGGGAGGATAAGTAATGAGCCTCGCGGACTCTCTGAAAAGCCTCAATGAATTTGATGTAAATGATCTTGATATAAACAATGCCGGTATCTGGCCGGCCCCTATCAAGGCCATTGTTGTCCTGATTGTTTTTGGCCTGATCATGGGCGGCGGTTATTGGTTCTTTATCAAGGATCAATACGTGCAGCTCGACCGGGTAGAGAAAACCGAACAGGATTTGCGCAAAAATTACGAAGAGAAAGCTTACCGGGTGGCTAACCTGGAGGTCTTCAAGGCGCAGATGGTCGAAATGGAAGAAACCTTTGGCGCGCTTGTGAGGCAGCTTCCAAGCGAGACGGAAGTGCCGGGGCTTCTGGAGGATATTACCAATACGGCTTTGGGTAGCGGTCTGGCGCTTCAGGAAGTAAAACTCCAGGCCGAGCAGAAGCGCGATTTTTACTCCGAATTGCCGATCAATATCCGTGTTTCAGGCTCTTATCACGAGCTGGCGTCTTTTGTTAGCAGCGTTGCAAGCCTTCCGCGGATTGTAACTCTGCACGATTTGACCATTAAACCAACTGGCGGAGACGGTGAGCAGCTTGATATGCAGGTTGTTGCCCGTACATACCGCTACCGGGCTGGAGAATGAGCATGGCAGCAAATCATGCGGGAAAAGCCTGGCTGGGTGTCTGTCTGGTATCACTCCTGACGGCTTGTTCCCAGGGCAGCGGTTTTTCCGATCTGGATAAGTTCATGGCAGACACTCGAGCCAAACCTCGAGGTCATGTTGAGCCATTGCCGGAATTCAGCGCTTACGAGGCTTTCAGCTATTCTGCGGCGGATCGGCGTTCACCATTTGAGCCGCCAATGGATGTTCAGCTGACCATGGTTGATGAAAAGCCGGTCAGCGATGTTGAGCCGGATCTGGATCGGCCAAACGAAGTGCTTGAGAATTTTGACCTCAAGGATCTCGGGATGGTGGGTACGCTTCAGGGCGCTTCGGGTGGCCTCTTTGCACTGATTCGGGATAATGCGGGTGGTATTCACCGCGTTCGTACCGGGAACTTCATGGGGAAGAGCTACGGCCGTATTATTGGCGTAAGTGAAACCCGGATTGAACTTATCGAAATTGTTCCCAATGGCCGGGGTGGTTGGGTAGAGCGTCCTCGCTCTCTGACCCTCGACGAAGAAGACGCAGGCTAAGGAGCGGCTGGATGAGAATCGAAAGAAAAATGCATATACAAAAAAGTTCGGGGTCGAGGCTAGCGATGTTCAGAAAACTCAATGTATACGTCGGCGTGATTACTTTTGGGTTGTTATCCAGCCTGGCCAGTGCGGTCACGTTGGAAGACGTGTCGTTTTCGTCGCTACCGGGAGAACGCCTGGAAGTGACGCTCAAATTTGATGGTCAGCCACCTGAACCATCGGGCTACACCATTGAGCGCCCGGCGCGTATCGCGGTGGACCTGCGCGACACTACCAGCGGCCTTGACAGCCGTAGCATTGCTCTGGGGTCTGGTAATGCCCAGAGCATGACCGTAGTAGAAACCAAGGACCGTACTCGCCTGATCTTCAACCTGGTCGAGCTGGCGCCGTACGATACGGTTCGTAATAGCAACTCTCTGGTGATGACCATTGGCGGGGAGTCCAGCGGAAGTTCGGTAACGGCCGACACATCGGCAAACTCTGCTTCCGCGAAGCGCGCAGTATCCCCAGACACGCTTGCAGGCGTTGATTTCCGTCGCGGCAAGGATGGCGAAGGTCGTGTTATTGTCGACCTCGGTAGTCCTGGTACCCAAGTGGATCTGTCTGAGCTCGGCGGCAAAATTCGCCTGACCATGGATGGAATCGCTGTACCCGCAGACCTGCGCCGCCGTCTGGATGTAACCGACTTCGCAACACCAGTCAGCCGTATCGATACCTTCGTTGAAGATGGCAATGCGGTGGTCGAGATACGCCCGGAAGGCAATTATGACTATATTGCCTATCAGTCCGGCAGCCAGTTCACGGTCAGCGTAGAAAAGCTTACTGAAGAAGAGGCTGAATCCCGTCGCGAAGAGAAGTTCCCGTATAGCGGTGAGAAGCTCTCCCTGAACTTCCAGGACATTGAAGTTCGCTCGGTGCTGCAGCTTATTGCTGATTTCACCGGCTTGAACCTGGTGGCGAGCGACACGGTTGGCGGCAGCATCACTCTGCGTCTGCAGAACGTGCCTTGGGATCAGGCGCTGGATCTTATTCTGAAAACCAAAGGTCTGGACAAGCGCCAGATCGGTAACGTGCTGCTTGTTGCGCCGGCCGATGAAATTGCCGCCCGTGAGAAGCTTGAGCTCGAAACCACCAAGCAGATTGCTGAGCTCGCACCGGTTCGATTGGATATCATTCAGGTTAATTATGCCAAAGCAGGGGATATTGTTGCCTTGATCAAGGCGGACGAGGAGCTGATTACTGATCGTGGCTTCGTTTCCTCTGATGTACGAACCAATACCATCAGCGTCCGTGAGTCAACTGATAAGCTTGAAGAAATTCGTCGTCTCGTCTCTACCTGGGACGTACCGGTTCGTCAGGTTTCGATTGAGGCACGTATAGTCCGCGCCCAGAACAATGTCGCTGAAGAGCTTGGCGTGCGCTGGGGTGCGGCTGGCCGTAGTGACGCTAACGGCGGATCAAATAACGTTGCGGTTGGCGGGTCTCAGGGTGGCTTGGCCGGTATTGCCGGGACCAGTGTGCTTGGTTTTCCTTCCGACCTGAACGTAGATCTCAGCACCACTCGATCACCAGCTGGTTCAGTGGCCTTCGGTTATATTGGCACTGATTTCCTGATTGATATGGAGTTGTCTGCTTACGAAAGTGATGGCCAGGCCGAGGTGGTTTCGCAGCCTCGCGTGGTTACTGCAGACCGCCAGACAGCTTCCATCAAGTCAGGTGAAGAGATTCCTTATCAGGAAGCGTCTTCAAGCGGTGCGACCTCTGTGTCATTTAAAGAAGCCGTGCTGTCTCTTGAGGTGACCCCACAGATTACGCCAGATGACAAGATCATTATGGACTTGGTGGTCAATCAGGATTCACGTGGTGAGATTACAGAGGGTATTCCGTCGATCAATACCAACTCGGTTACAACTCAGGTACTCGTAGGCAATGGTGAGACGGTTGTGTTGGGTGGTATCTTCCAGTCTGAAGTTGCCACTACCGTTATCAAAACCCCTGTTTTAGGAGATATTCCCTATCTTGGGCGCTTGTTCAAACGCACTGAGCGGATCAACGAGCGCAGTGAGCTTTTGATCTTCATCACACCCAAGATCATCAAGAACGACCTGATTCAGTAACTCGATCGGATAAAAAAGCCGCCGCGTTAAACCGGCGGCTTTTTTGTGCCTGCAGATCAGGCAGGGCTCAAGCTCAAGCTCAAGCTTATGCAATCTGCAGCCCTGTGATATTCTCACCCGCCTGAACACTATTGAGCGGAAGTTATGTCTTTGCCCAAACGCGTAGTCCTGGTTGGCCCCATGGGCGCCGGTAAAAGTACAATTGGCCGGATGCTTGCCCGGGAGTTGGGGTATCGATTCCTTGATTCTGACCGAATCATTGAGGAGCGCTGTGGGGCAAATATTCCCTGGATATTCGATGTTGAAGGCGAGAGCGGGTTCAGGCAGCGTGAAACAGCCATGCTAGGGGAGTTGTCTGTTGAGCCTGAAACAGTTCTGGCGACCGGTGGAGGTGCGGTTATGTGTACCGAAAATCACCCGCTGCTGAAAAAAGATGCGTTGGTGATCTACCTGAGAACATCGATAGAACAACAGGTGGAACGCACGTGCAAGGATCGCAATCGGCCATTGCTGCAGAACGATGACCCCGAAGGCGTTTTACGCCGGCTGTTTGCAGTCAGGGATCCACTATACACCGAACTAGCCGATATTATTATGCATACAGATCGCAAGAGCCCCCGCCTTGTAGTGCGCCAGCTCGTTAATCGCATAAACCCCAAGACACCGCGACAACAAAGACAGGTGCGAAAGGAAGGCCGCAACCATGTATAACCTGCTCCACGAACTTCCGGTTGATCTGGGAGACCGAAGTTACCCCATCATGATCGGCGAAGGCATGCTGGGTGAGTATGATCTTTCCGGTTACGTTGGTGGTTCTCAGGTGATGATTGTCACCAACGATGTGGTTGGTCCTTTGTACCTGGAGCAGGCCAGAGACTGTTTCCCCGGCAAGAGCGTGGATACCGTTGTGCTGCCGGATGGAGAAAAGCACAAAGACTGGCAAACGCTGAATTTGATTTTTGATGCTCTGCTGGAAAAGCGGCACACTCGTAAAACGACGCTCGTGGCTCTGGGTGGAGGTGTTGTTGGTGACATGACAGGGTTTGCTGCTGCGTCTTATCAACGCGGCGTGCCGTTTATTCAGATACCGACTACTCTTTTATCCCAGGTCGACTCCTCTGTGGGGGGAAAAACAGGTATCAACCATCCGCTTGGGAAAAACATGATCGGTGCTTTCCACCAGCCCGAAGCCGTCCTGATCGATACAGATACACTTCAGTCCCTGCCGCCGAGAGAAGTTTCTGCCGGGCTTGCAGAAGTCATCAAGTATGGCCTGATCCGGGATGCGGCTTTTCTAGATTGGTTGGAACAGGCGATTGACCCGCTGGTAGCCCGTGATAATCAGGCTCTGGCGGAAGCCATATTCCGTTCATGCGCCTGCAAGGCGGATGTTGTTGCCCAGGATGAACGCGAGAATGGGCTCAGAGCCACGCTGAACCTTGGTCACACATTTGGCCATGCCATGGAGACGTTTGCCGGTTATGGTAACTGGCTGCATGGTGAGGCAGTCGGAACTGGTATGATAATGGCTGCCGATCTGTCTGCACGGGAAGGGTCAATCAGCCAGGATGATTATGATCGCATCGTGCGGATTGTTAGCAGGGCCAGCCTGCCTGCTTGGCCTCCGACGAATATGACGCCTGCCGATTTCATGAACCTTATGGCCGTTGACAAGAAAAATGTCGATGGACGGTTAAGGCTGGTATTACTTCGTTCTGTTGGGGATGCGGTAGTTACGTCTGACGCATCTCCGGAAAACCTCGCGGCAACGCTGAAGGCATTCTGTCGACAGTAATGCTGAGAAGAGGTTGTAAATTGAACCGCAGGGATCCTTTGTGACTGACGACAGCTTCAACAGCCTGGATGGTGGAGGGTTGTTCCCCAGATTGCAGCAGCGGTACGGTCTGAGAGACAACCCTCTGGAAATGGAGACGCCGTTCTTCCCGGATGGTATGCGCCATCATGCACTGGAAGCACTTCGCCATCTTTGTGGGTTTGGCGATATGGCGCTGCTGCTCACCGGCGCACTGGGTTCGGGCAGGAGCCGCCTGTTGGCTGAGTTGGTGCGCAGCGAGTCATCAAGGCTGGGGTTTCATCGCCTGTCTGCCGCCGCGATGACAAGCTCAAATGCACTTGCAAGAGATCTTAAGCAGGTTGCCCGTTCGGGCGCCAGCCCGGATGATAATTCGTGTGAAGCCGTGTATCGCTTTTTCCGGTGGTCTGAAGGTCGGGTGGCTAAGGGGCAGCGAATGGTGTTGCTCATCGATGATGCTGATCGTGCATCTCCTGAGCTTCTCAGGCTGATCCTTGACGGCTTTCTGGCTGCTGATCGTGCCAAGGCAGCGGTTCCGGTATTTGCCGGTGAAGACCGTCTCGTCGCGCTTCTGGGGCTTGAGGAGTCATCGGTATCTATTCATCAGATTCATTTGCGCCCGCTTACCAGGGAAGAGGTGTTCTCCTATCTTGAGCCGCGCGTCCACAAGGCGGGCGGCAAGGTGAACGAGCTCCTGAGCCCCGCTCGACTGGCGAGAATACACGACCTCAGCCAAGGCAGCTTTTCCCGGCTGAAGAGAGTGACGCCCGGTATCTGGCTGGACATCGTTTCTGATGCTTCGAAGCCGAAGCGCTTGCGAGGTGTCAGTTTTAAGCAGCTCCGCCTGCCCGCACTGGCACTCTTGCTTTTGAGTGGGTCCTGGTGGTTTGTCTCCCAGCAGTACGATGAGACCGTGGCTATGGAGCAGCAGACCCTTCCTGAACCTGATCGAGTCCGCAAAAGTATTACCATCGGCCCCCATATACCAGAAGAAGATGTGCCGGAAGATGAAGTGCCAGACGAATTGCCCCCGCCATTGACAGAACCTTCGCCCTCAGCGGATCCTGTTTCTGAGCCTGTTTCTGAGCCTGTTTCTGAGCCTGTTTCTGAGCCTGTTTCTGAGCCTGTTTCTGAGCCTGTTTCTGAGCCTGTTTCTGAGCCTGTTTCTGAGCCTGAGCCTGACTTTGCGCCGGCAAATGCGAGCAAGTATGTAGATATCGGGCAGTTGCGCAGCCGAAGTAAAGGCTGGACGATTCAGCTGGTAGCCGGAAACCTGGAGCAGACAGCGCTCAACGTTATTTCCCGCTACCCATCTCTGGATGAGATGGTCTATACGTTGGGAGAGCGTAAGAACGAGCCTTGGTTTATGGTGTTCTATGGAACCTATTCGTCAAAGGACGAAGCCCAAAAAGCGGCATCCCGGCTTCCTGACTCACTGGTTTCTCGCTCTCCTTGGGTGCGCACAACCGAAGGTTTGTGACGGATATCCAAATGCGAAATAGTCTCTTGTAACCCCTTGTTTCGTATCCCTAAAAGTCCTGAGTCTCGGGAGTTATCCCCCGGGAAAAGTGCCAAATCTGTTTGAGTACGTATTTGTACGTGTGTAGAATGATCACCCCATTTTTTTAATGTCGGTTGGGTTTTGCGCTATTTTGGTGCGCAAGCCGCTGATTAAAAGCATTTACTTGCAAGAGAGCACTTATGAAGTCAGGTTTGTATCATCCCGACGAATTCAAAGATAACTGCGGGTTTGGACTGATCGCCCACATGAAAGGCGATGCCAGCCATAAGTTGTTACAGACGGCCATCGAGTCGCTCACGTGCATGACTCACCGGGGTGGTATTGCGGCAGATGGAAAAACCGGTGACGGTTGCGGTCTGCTTATTCAAAGCCCTGACGCTTTCCTGAAAAAAGTAGCAAAAACGGCGTTTGGCAAAGAGCCCGGTAAGCTGTTTGCGGTAGGTCAGGTTTTTCTCAACCCGGATTCGGGCAAAGCCGCCAGCGGTCGTGCCGCTCTTGAAAAGCGCCTGGTCGACCAAGGGTTGGAAATCATGGGCTGGCGTGAAGTGCCGGTTGATGACGGCTGCCTGGGGCCAATGGCTCTGGACTGCATGCCACGGATAGAGCAGGTGTTTGTAACGCCAGCAGCCAAGTCGGAACAGGAATTTGCCATTAGCCTGTTCATTGGGCGTCGCCATGCTGAACGTGATATGGCGGATGACCCTGAGTTCTATGTCTGCAGTCTCTCCCACCGCACACTCGCCTACAAAGGCCTTATGATGCCGGCGGATCTGGCGAATTTTTACAGCGATCTGGGCGATCCCGATTTCGCCACTGCCATTTGCGTGTTCCACCAGCGTTTCTCCACTAACACCATGCCCCGTTGGCCATTGGCCCAGCCGTTCCGCTACCTGGCACATAACGGCGAAATAAACACCATCGACGGCAACCGTAACTGGGCCATTGCCCGGGCTGCCAAGTTCAGTTCCCCGGATCTGCCCGATCTGCAAACCCTGCAGCCTCTGGTTAACCTGGCAGGCTCCGACTCCTCGAGCATGGATAACATGCTGGAAATCCTGCTGGCAGGTGGTGTGGATCTGTTCCGCGCGGCGCGGATGATGATTCCGCCGGCCTGGCAGAATGTCGACACCATGGATTCTGAGCTCCGGGCGTTCTACGAATTCAATTCCATGCATATGGAGCCTTGGGACGGCCCCGCCGGCCTGGTTATGTCGGATGGTCGTTACGCAGTCTGCATGCTGGATCGCAACGGTCTGAGACCGGCGCGCTGGGTGGTTACCAAGGATGATTTCATTACTCTGGCGTCGGAGATCGGCACCTACGGTTATCAGCCAGCGGACGTGGTCGCAAAGGGCCGTGTCGGGCCGGGGCAGATGCTGGCTATTGATACCGAATCCGGCGAGGTGCTGCACACCCGGGATATCGATCAGCGGCTTAAAACTGCAAAACCCTACAAGCGCTGGCTGCGTGAAAATGCGCTGCGAGTGGAAACAACGCTGAACCAGGATATGCCCGATTTCCGGCTGATGGATGCGGATGAACTGCTGGTGCACCAGAAGATGTTTATGGTGTCCTACGAGGAGCGCGATCAGATTCTGCGTCCTCTTGCGGAAAATGCCCAGGAAGCAGTTGGCTCCATGGGGGACGACACACCTATGGCCGTGCTGTCCAGCAAGGTGCGTCATGTCGCGGACTATTTCCGTCAGAAGTTTGCTCAGGTAACCAATCCGGCGATTGACCCACTGCGGGAAGCGATCGTGATGTCGCTGGAAACCTGCCTGGGGGCAGAGCGTAACGTCTTTGAGGAAACCGCAGAGCACGCCAACAGGATCATTCTCACAACACCGGTTCTGTCACCGGCCAAATTCCTGCGCATTGCCAATAATGACCGCCCGGGTTTTAAGGTGGCCCGGATTTCCCTGGGTTATGTTCCGGAGCAGGGGCTTGAGCAGGCCATTCGTCAAGTTTGTGATGAGGCCGAGCAGGCTGTTCGCAGTGGCAAAGTGTTGCTGGTTCTCTCAGACAAGGACCTTAAGCAGGGCGAACTCCCTGTAAGCTCGCTGATGGCAACCGGGGCGGTTCACCATCATCTGGTGGCAAACGGTTTGCGCTGTGATTCCAACATCATCGTGGAGACCGGCTGGGCCAGGGATCCTCATCACTTTGCTGTGCTGTTTGGCTTTGGCGCCACTGCGGTCTATCCGTATCTGGCCTATCAGGTGCTGAACGATCTGATCCGCACCGGCGAATTGCTGATTGATCCTATTGATGCGAAGAACAACTACCGCAAGGGTATCAACAAGGGGCTGCTGAAAATCCTGTCGAAGATGGGTATCTCTACGATTACCTCCTATCGTGGAGCCCAGCTCTTTGAGGCCATTGGCCTTGCAGATGACGTTGCCAATCTGTGCTTCAAGGGTGTGCCATGTCGCATTCAGGGTGCCGGTTTTTTTGATTTCCAGGAAGATCAGGAGCAACTTGCGTCCATCGCTTGGAAGCCACGCAAGCAGATTTCCCCGGGCGGCTTGCTGAAATATATCCATGGTCAGGAATACCATGCTTTTAATCCCGATGTGGTGGGTAAGCTGCAGGAGGCGGTTACCACAGGTGATTACGGTTATTACAAAGAATACGCCGCGCTGGTAAATGAGCGCCCGGTGGCCACGCTGAGGGATTTGCTCGGCTTCCGCGAGGGTATTGAGGCTGTTGGGATTTCTGAGGTTGAACCAGTCGAACAGATCTTTAGTCGATTTGACTCCGCGGCCATGTCCTTGGGCGCTCTTTCGCCGGAGGCCCATGAGGCGCTGGCGGTTGCAATGAATACGCTTGGTGGCCGCTCCAATTCCGGTGAGGGTGGCGAGGATCCAGCGCGCTACGGCACCGAAAAGCGATCCAAAATCAAGCAAGTAGCTTCTGGTCGCTTTGGTGTCACCGCAGAATACCTGCGCAGTGCCGATGTCATGCAGATCAAGGTTGCCCAAGGCGCCAAGCCGGGTGAGGGTGGTCAGTTGCCTGGAGGCAAGGTGAATGAGCTGATCGCGCGCTTGCGCTACTCGGTGCCGGGGGTAACCCTGATTTCGCCGCCGCCACACCATGATATCTATTCGATTGAAGACCTGGCGCAGCTGATCTTTGATCTCAAGCAGGTCAACCCGCAAGCCCTGGTCTCGGTAAAGCTGGTCTCTGAGCCCGGTGTCGGCACGATTGCAGCGGGTGTGGCAAAGGCTTATGCCGACCTTATTACGGTCTCTGGTTACGATGGCGGTACGGCTGCAAGCCCGCTGACATCCATTCGCTACGCAGGCTCGCCCTGGGAGCTTGGATTGACCGAGACTCAGCAGGCGCTGCGTGCCAATGATTTACGTGGAAAAATCCGCCTGCAAACGGATGGCGGCATCAAAACCGGTTTGGATGTGGTGAAAGCGGCCATTCTAGGGGCCGAGAGTTTTGGTTTTGGTACCACGCCCATGGTGGCGCTGGGCTGCAAGTACCTGCGGATCTGCCACCTGAACAACTGCGCAACCGGCGTCGCAACCCAGAATGAGCACCTCCGTGAAGAACACTTCAAAGGTACGGTGGAAATGGCCATGAACTTCTTCCGTTTTGTGGCTGAAGAAACCCGTGAATGGATGGCCAAGCTGGGAGTTCGCAGCCTGGAAGAGCTCGTTGGGCGTGTCGATCTTCTCGTGCGTCTGCCGGGTGACACGGAGCGCCAGAAAAAACTGGATCTGACGCGGCTGTTGTCCAACGATCATATTCCGGCTGACAAGCCTCAGACTTGCCAGGTTGAGCGCAATCTGCCGTTCGATCAGGGTTTGCTGGCGGAAGAAATGCTCACGGCAATCGCGCCTGCTATCGAAGGCAAAACCGGAGGCGCATGGAACTACCGGGTGACCAACTGTGATCGTTCAATCGGTGCCCGTCTTTCCGGCGAGATTGCTGCGAAGCACGGAAACCAGGGTATGGCCGATGCTCCGATCACGCTGGATCTTGTGGGTACCGCCGGCCAGAGTTTTGGTGTCTGGAACGTAGGCGGGTTGAACCTGATTCTCGAAGGCGATGCCAATGACTATGTCGGCAAGGGCATGACCGGCGGCAAGCTGGTAGTCAAGCCGCCCCGTGGCAGTGCCTTTAATACCCAGGAAACCGCGATTATTGGCAACACCTGCCTGTATGGGGCCACCGGTGGCAAGTTGTTTGCGGCAGGCACGGCCGGCGAGCGCTTCGCCGTCCGCAACTCTGGCGCCCACTCGGTCGTTGAAGGTGTTGGTGATCACTGTTGTGAGTATATGACCGGCGGGTTGGTGACTGTGCTGGGTTCTACCGGGTCAAACTTTGGTGCCGGTATGACCGGAGGGTTCGCCTATGTACTGGATGTGGATAACACGTTTGTAGACAAATACAACCACGAACTGGTGGAAATTCAGCGTATTTCCCGCGAAGAAATGGAGGCTTATCGCAACCACCTGCGCAGTGTGATTCGGGAGCATATCTCGGAAACCGGCAGTGTCTGGGCTGAGCATATCCTTGAAGATTTCGACGACTACATCGGCCGATTCTGGCTGGTGAAACCCAAAGCTGCCAATTTGCGCAGCCTGTTGGCAAATACCCGTGCGCGCCCTGAATAAGCTCAGTGCGTTGAGTTTGGTTACTTGCGAGGGTTCAGGGTTGCCAGTACGAGCAGCCCTTGTCGATATTGAGCTGATGAGAGCGCCAACATGAAAGAACGACTTAGTAACGATTTTCAGTTTGTGGAAGTAGGGCGGGTAGACCCGAAGAAAGTCCCCGCGAAGAAGCGCAAAAAAGAATTTGGCGAAATCTATCGGCCCTATACAGCCGATAACGCATCGTCCCAGTCCCACCGCTGCCTGGAATGCGGTAACCCTTATTGTGAATGGAAGTGCCCGGTGCACAACTACATTCCCAACTGGCTGAAGCTGGTTTCTGAAGGCAATATCATGAAAGCTGTCGAGTTGTGTCATCAGACCAACTCGCTGCCTGAAGTGTGCGGCAGGGTCTGCCCGCAAGACAGGTTATGTGAGGGCGCCTGCACCCTTAACGACGGCTTCGGCGCCGTTACCATTGGTTCGGTTGAAAAGTACATCACCGATACGGCCTTCGCCCTGGGCTGGAAGCCAGACGTGTCAGCGGTCAAATGGACGGACAAAAAAGTGGCGGTTATCGGCGCGGGCCCTGCGGGTCTTGGCTGCGCCGATGTGCTGGTTCGCAACGGCGTAAAGCCGGTAGTGTTTGATATCTACCCGGAGATTGGTGGCCTGCTGACATTCGGCATTCCCGAATTCAAGCTGGAAAAATCCGTGATGACCCGGCGGCGCCAGGTGTTTGAGGAAATGGGCGTCGAGTTCCGTTTGTCCACCGAGGTGGGTAAAGACGTTCAACTACAGGATATCCTCGAAGAGTATGATGCGGTGTTCATGGGCATGGGGACCTACACCTACATGAAGGGCGGCTTTCCGGGCGAAGACCTACCTGGGGTCTATGATGCGCTGCCGTTTCTGGTGTCCAACGTTAACCGTCGGCTTGGCTTTGAAAAAGACGCGGCTGATTTCATCAATATGAAAGGCAAACGCGTGGTGGTGCTGGGTGGTGGTGATACCGCCATGGACTGCAATCGCACGTCTATTCGCCAGCAGGCAGAGAGTGTGGCCTGCGCCTATCGTCGCGACGAAGCCAATATGCCGGGTTCACGTCGCGAGGTGTCGAATGCCAGGGAAGAGGGCGTGAAATTCCTGTTCAATCGCCAGCCCATAGCCATTATCGGTGAGGATAAGGTTGAAGGTGTGAAAGTGGTATCAACGGAGCTTGGCGAGCCGGATGAAAACGGCCGTCGCCGGCCCGAGGTGATTCCGGGCAGCGAGGAAGTTATACCTGCAGATGCCGTATTGGTCGCGTTCGGCTTCCGCCCGAGCCCGGCTGAATGGTTTGACGAACTTGCGATCACCACTGACGATTCCGGCCGGGTAACCGCCCCGGAAGAGGCGCAATACGGCTTCCAGACCAGCAACCCGAAGATCTTCGCGGGTGGCGATATGGTTCGGGGCTCGGATCTTGTTGTTACCGCGATCTGGGAAGGCCGCCAGGCGGCTGAGGGCATCATGGATTATCTGGATATCTGACAAACCGTTTGATCCGGATTGGCAGGGCGGCTTACTAAGGGTAAGCCGCCCTTTTTTATTGTGGCAAACGGGGTATCATTGCTCCCGTTCCATTAAGACCATCTGAGAGACAAAGTTGGAATCCCTATGACCGAGCTGAAGAATGACCGCTTACTGCGCGCCCTGATGCGCCAGCCTGTTGATCGTACCCCGGTATGGATGATGCGCCAGGCCGGCCGTTATCTGCCCGAGTATCGCGCTACCCGGGAGAAAGCAGGTGACTTTCTCAGCTT
Source organism: Marinobacter antarcticus (assembly GCF_900142385.1). Lineage (NCBI taxonomy): Bacteria > Pseudomonadati > Pseudomonadota > Gammaproteobacteria > Pseudomonadales > Marinobacteraceae > Marinobacter > Marinobacter antarcticus. The sequence continues at coordinate 52,300 of NZ_FRAQ01000005.1, read as the reverse complement.
GTGCAAGAACACGCCTCTGGCATGCGAAGTAACCCTCCAGCCTCTCGAACGCTTTCCGTTGGATGCCGCGATTCTGTTCTCGGATATTCTTACCATTCCGGATGCCCTGGGTCTCGGGCTATACTTTGAAGCCGGTGAAGGCCCCAAGTTCAAGCACACCATTCGTTCCAAAGCGGATGTTGATGCGCTGCCGAACATTAAGGCAGAAGTAGACCTTGATTATGTGATGAACGCCGTTTCCACCATCCGGAGCGCGCTCAATGGCAGAGTTCCCCTGATCGGCTTCTCCGGTAGCCCCTGGACGCTGGCAACCTATATGGTCGAAGGCGGTTCCTCCAAGGACTTCCGCGAGGCCAAAAAACTCATGTACAGCCAACCGGAGGTCATGCACAGCTTGCTGGATCACCTCGCTGATGCGGTAATCGATTACCTCAACGGCCAGATCAAGGCAGGCGCCCAGGCGATTCAGATTTTTGATACCTGGGGTGGCGTACTGAGCAGTTGGGCGTATGAAGAGTTTTCTCTTCGCTACATGAAGAAGATTGTTGATAACCTGATCCGCGAGAATGATGGACGCCATGTCCCAGTGATCCTGTTCACCAAAAATGGCGGCCAGTGGCTTGAGTCAATCGCGGATTCGGGGGCTGATGCCGTTGGTCTGGACTGGACAACGGATATCGGCGATGCTCGCGCACGCGTGGGTGATCGTGTTGCCTTGCAGGGCAATATGGACCCAACTATGCTTTATGCTCCGCCGGCTCGTATTCGTGAGGAAGTGGGTGACATCCTGCGTCGCTATGGCTCTGGCCCCGGCCATATTTTCAACCTTGGCCACGGCATTACTCCGGATGTGGATCCCGAGCACGCCAAAGCGTTCATCGAGGCTGTTGTTGAGCTGAGCCCCGAGTACCATCAGCAATAAAGGAGCAGCCCGTGCCCGCCAAAGCCACAGAAAAACGGAAGTTCCATCGCATAAGCTTCGACGCCCCATGTGAGCTGCATGCCCTTGAAAGGCTGTGGACAACAGAGGTGCTGGATATTTCCTTGAAAGGTGTTCTGGTCAAGCGGCCGGAAGGGTGGGATGTGCCGTTGAACCAACCCTGTGAGGTGGTCGTTCATCTGGATGGACAGCAGGCCGGGATTGTTATGGCGGTCGAGTTAAAGCACGTCGAGGCACACAGGCTCGGCTTTAAATGCCAGTACATCGACCTGGAAAGCGCCACACACCTGAAGCGTCTGGTTGAGTTGAACCTTGGGGATCAGGTTCTTCTTGATCGGGAGTTCGCTCATCTCATTGATTAGCAAACTATAGAGCTTTTTCTGACAGGCTGCCGTAGCCGGCAGCCTGGGGTTCAAGTCTAAAGCTCCTCCAATGCCGTAATCGCCTCACTGAGTTTGGTCACAGGAATCACTTTCATTCCCGCAATAGGCTTGCGGGGAGCATTGGCTTTGGGGACCAGAGCGCGAGTAAAGCCATGCTTCGCGGCCTCGTTAATCCGCTCCTGACCGCTGGGCACCGGCCGAATCTCCCCTGATAACCCGACCTCCCCGAAAATCACCAGATTCTGGGGCAGGGCACGATCACGGAATGAAGACACAATCGCAGCCAGAAGAGCCAAGTCAGCGCTGGTCTCGTTGACCTTCACGCCACCCACAACGTTCACAAACACATCCTGATCCGACACATGCAAACCGCCGTGACGGTGCAACACGGCCAAAAGCATCGCCAGACGGTTCTGATCCAGGCCAACAGCCACTCGCCGCGGGTATCCGCCCTGGGCCATGTCCACCAACGCCTGAATTTCTACCAGCATGGGCCGGGTGCCTTCCCAGACCACCATAACCACACTGCCCGGAGCTGCTTCTTCGCCGCGGTTCAGAAAAATCGCACTGGGGTTTTTAACTTCCTTCAGGCCCTGCTCCAGCATGGCAAATACGCCTAACTCATTCACCGCCCCAAAGCGGTTCTTGATACCGCGTAAAGTGCGGTAACGGCTGTCACTGGAGCCTTCCAGCAGGATAGAGCAGTCGATCATATGCTCCAGTACCTTCGGGCCGGCAAGGCTGCCGTCCTTGGTGACGTGGCCAACCAGAAACAGAATGGTGCCTGTCTGCTTGGCAAAGCGGGTCAGAAACGCTGCGCTTTCGCGAACCTGGGTAACCGAGCCCGGAGCGGATTCGCTGTCCGCCACGTGCATCACTTGAATACTGTCCACCACCAGGATCCGTGGTTCTTCCGCTTCCGCAACCTGCATGACCCGCTCGACACTGGTCTCAGAAAGCATTTTCAGATCTTTGGTGGGCAGGCCCAGGCGTTTGGCGCGCATGGCGACCTGCTGCAGGGATTCCTCACCGGTCACGTAGAGTGCGGGAACGCTGGCAGCCAGGTGGCATACAGCCTGAAGCAGCAAGGTACTCTTGCCGGCACCGGGATGACCTCCCATCAGCACGGCGGAACCTTCCACAAGGCCGCCACCAAGAACCCTGTCGAACTCCTGCATGCCGGTGCTGATGCGCTCCTGCTCGGCGAGGCTTACCTCGTCCAGGCTCTGCACGGCCGACAGGCTGCCCGCAAAACCTTCAAAGCGGACACCACGAGCACCTTTGGTATTACTACTGACGCCACGGACTTCGCTGATGGTGTTCCAGGTCTGGCAGGCCGTACACTGGCCCTGCCATTTGGAATAGTCTGCACCACACTCGGTGCAGACATAGGCGGTTTTAGCTTTTGCCATCAGGCCAGCTTCTTGTACTTCATGCGCTTGGGCACCATCGCCGAATCCCCTTTGCGCTTCTTGTGGTCTTCGTCGTAGTCGCTGAAGTTGCCTTCGTAGTAGATCACCTCGCCGTCATCCTCAAATGCCAGAATGTGCGTGGCTACGCGGTCAAGGAACCAGCGGTCGTGCGAGATAACCATGGCAGAGCCGGGGAAGTTCAGCAGGGCTTCTTCCAGGGCACGCAGGGTTTCCACATCCAGATCGTTGGTAGGTTCGTCCAGCAGCAGTACGTTGCCGCCTTCCTTCAGCAGTGCTGCCAGGTGCAGGCGGTTTCGCTCACCACCAGACAGGTCGCCTACGCGCTTTTGCTGGTCTGCGCCTTTGAAGTTAAAGCGGCCTGCATAGGCTCTCGATGGGGTTTCGTAGTTGCCGACCTTAATGATGTCCTGGCCTTCACTAAGCAGTTCCCAGACGGTTTTTGATCCGTCCAGATCGCGACTCTGATCGACATAGGCCAGCTTGACTGTTTCACCCACCGTGATGGTGCCGGAGTTGGGCTGGTCCTGGCCGACGATCATGCGGAACAGGGTAGATTTACCTGCACCGTTGCCACCGATGATGCCGACGATAGCGCCCGGCGGTACGGTGAAGGAAACATCTTCATAGAGCAGATGATCACCAAAAGCTTTGCTGATGCCTTCTACTTCGATGACCTTGTCACCAAGACGGGGCCCGGGTGGAATATAGAGTTCGTTGGTTTCATTGCGCTTCTGGAAGTCCTGCGAGCTCATTTCTTCGAAGCGGGCAAGGCGGGCTTTGCTCTTGGATTGCCGGCCCTTGGCGTTGCTGCGCACCCACTCCAGTTCCTGCTTAACGGCCTTCTGGTGCGAGGCTTCCTGCTTGGCTTCGGTGGTCAGGCGCTGTTCCTTGTTTTCCAGCCACTGGCTATAGTTGCCTTCAAACGGAATACCCTGGCCGCGGTCCAGTTCCAGAATCCAGCCCGCAACGTTGTCGAGGAAGTAGCGGTCGTGGGTGATGGCAACCACTGTGCCTTCGTAATCGTGCAGGAAGCGCTCCAGCCAGGCTACGGATTCGGCGTCCAGATGGTTGGTAGGCTCGTCCAGCAGCAGCATGTCCGGGCCGGAAAGCAGCAGGCGGCACAGGGCTACCCGGCGACGCTCACCACCGGACAGGTTTTTCACCGGCTGATCCCAGGCGGGCAGGCGCAGGGCGTCGGCGGCTACTTCCATTTTGCGTTCGATGTCGTGACCATCGGTGGCCTGAATCAGAGCTTCAAGTTTGCCCTGTTTTTTGGCCAGGGCGTCGAAATCCGCATCCGGCTCAGCGTAGTCGGAGTAAACCTGATCCAGTTCGGCCAAGGCGTTGTGAACCTCCGCCACGGCCTCATCAACAACTTCCTTAACAGTTTTGCTGTCGTCCAGCTCCGGTTCCTGGGGCAGATAACCTACATTGATGCCGGGTTGGGGACGGGCTTCGCCGATGTAATCCTGATCCAGGCCCGCCATAATTCGTAAAAGGGTGGATTTGCCGGAACCGTTAAGGCCAAGTACGCCGATCTTGGCGCCCGGGAAGAAGCTCAGGGAAATATCCTTGAGAATTTCGCGCTTGGGCGGAACCACCTTGCCCACGCGGTTCATGCTGTATACGTACTGGGCCATAATAGCATTACCCTCTTTAAAAACGAGATGTGAAAAGGTTTCGGAGGCGCGTTTGGCCAGCGCCTCACTGAACCTTGTAATTAGGATTGGTAATTGGGCTTGTAAGGTATCGAAACCTTGGAGCTATAGCAATTTCAGGAAAACGGAAGATATCTGCATGGTGGTATCTGCGAACCGCATAAAGGGTGATTTTTAACCCATTAATGGGCTAGAATAGCGGCCCGAATTTTCAGGGATTCCGGGGGCTATTTCCAAGACTCTCCGGGTCAGCCAAGCACACAGGGGCAGCGCATCGATGTTTAATCGTGATATGAAAATCGCCGGTTTCGACGACGAACTCTGGAACGCCATGCAGGCGGAAAGCAAGCGTCAGGAGGCTCATATTGAGCTGATTGCATCCGAGAACTACACCAGTCCGCGGGTCATGGAAGCTCAGGGCAGTGACCTTACTAACAAGTACGCTGAGGGTTATCCCGGCAAGCGCTACTATGGAGGCTGCGAGTTTGTAGACATCGCTGAGCAACTGGCGATTGATCGCGCCAAAGAGCTGTTTGGTGCCGCCTACGCTAATGTACAGCCGCATTCCGGCTCACAGGCGAACTCGGCCGTCTTCATGGCTCTGGTAAAGCCAGGTGATACGGTTCTGGGGATGAGCCTGGCCCACGGTGGTCATCTGACCCACGGTGCCAGTGTGAACTTTTCCGGCAAGATCTATAACGCAGTGCAGTATGGTATCAACACCGATACTGGCCTGATTGATTACGATGAGCTGGAAGCCCTGGCGGTTGAGCACAAGCCGAAGATGATCATTGCCGGTTTCTCTGCGTACTCCCAGGAACTGGACTTTGCCCGTTTCCGCGCCATTGCTGACAAGGTCGATGCCTATCTGTTTGTAGACATGGCCCACGTGGCCGGTCTTGTCGCCGCTGGTGTGTATCCTGACCCTATGCCCCACGCGCATGTGGTAACTACCACCACGCACAAAACACTGCGAGGCCCCCGTGGTGGCCTGATTCTGGCCTGTGACGACGAAGCGCTGCACAAGAAGCTGAACTCTGCAGTATTCCCGGGCGGGCAGGGTGGTCCGTTGATGCATGTGATTGCCGCCAAGGCAATCTGCTTTAAAGAAGCCATGAGCGACGAGTTCAAGACCTACCAGCAGCAGGTGGTCAAGAACGCTTCTGCCATGGCTGATGTATTTGTTGATCGCGGCTACGACGTGGTTTCCGGCGGCACCAAGAACCATTTGTTCCTGGTAAGCCTGATCAAACAGGACATTACGGGTAAGGATGCAGATGCCGCCTTGGGGCGTGCACACATTACGGTGAACAAGAACGCGGTTCCCAACGATCCACGCTCGCCGTTTGTGACCTCCGGTCTGCGCCTCGGCACACCCGCCATCACCACCCGTGGTTTTGGTGAGGAAGAATGCCGTGAGCTGGCAGGCTGGATCTGCGATATCCTTGACAATCTGGAAGACGAAGCCGTAATCAACCGCGTTCGCGAGCAGGCTGAAGCCCTGTGCGCGCGTTTCCCGGTATACGGCTAAGCGTCTGGTAAGACCTGCCAGGCAGGGCGCGTACCAACCCGCGCTGCCCGGCTTTCTCTTCGGAGTTCCTGACTATGCATTGTCCTTTCTGTGGTGAAGCAGATACCAAAGTTATTGACTCGCGTCTTGTGGCCGAGGGCGATCAGGTACGCCGCCGCAGAGAGTGCCTTTCCTGTCGTGAGCGCTTTACTACGTTTGAGTCGGCCGAGCTGGTGATGCCCAGAGTGGTTAAGCAGGACGGCATCCGGCAGCCTTTTGATGAAGAGAAGCTGCGCTCAGGGATCATGAAGGCTCTGGAAAAGCGCCCGGTGAGTATCGAGCAGATCGATGCGGCGCTGAATCGTATCAAATACCGTCTGCGGGCGACCGGTGAGCGTGAGGTTAAGTCCATGCAGCTGGGTGAAGAGGTAATGACCGAGCTACGTCAGCTCGACAAAGTTGCCTACGTCCGGTTTGCTTCCGTTTATCGCAGCTTTCAGGATATCAACGAATTCAAGGAAGAAATCGAGAGACTCTCGGCCACCAATGGCGAGGCGGCGGTTGATGTCGCGAAAGCGCTGGCGGATACCCGCGCCCCTGAAGGAAAAAAATGACCGAGCTCCGGGAACGGTCCATGATGGCCCGGGCCGTGCAGCTTGCATGGCGGGGCCGCTATTCAACGCATCCCAACCCGCGGGTTGGCTGCGTAATAGCTCGTGGTGACAAGATTCTGGGCGAAGGCTGGCATGAACGCGCCGGAGAGGCCCATGCGGAAACCCGCGCACTCAGCCAGGCCGGCCCGGCTGCCCGTGGTGCCACCGCTTATGTCACACTCGAACCCTGTAGTCATTTTGGCCGCACGCCGCCTTGCGCGCGGGCGCTGATTGATGCGGGTGTGTCGCGCGTCTTTGCAGCCACTAAAGATCCGAATCCATCGGTCTCTGGAAGGGGGCTGGAGATGCTCCGTGAAGCCGGTATCAGAGTCAGAGAAGGGCTTTTGGCAGATGAAGCGGCGCGCCTGAACCCCGGGTTCATGAAGCGCATGAATACCGGCCGCCCCTGGGTTCGGCTCAAGATGGCTGCCAGCCTGGATGGCCGCACCGCCATGGCCTCGGGTGAAAGCCAGTGGATCACCGGTGATGAAGCCCGCCGCGATGTTCAGCGGCTAAGGGCTGTCAGTGATGCCATTCTTACCGGTGTAGGAACGGTGCTTGCAGACGACCCCTCCTTAACCGTTCGCCGTGAAGAGCTCGGGGATATAGGTGATGCCACCGAGCCATCCCGGCAGCCGTTGCGAGTGATCGCCGACAGGGACGCGAGAACGCCTCCCTCCGCGACCATTCTGCGCGGCGGCAAGGTTCAGGTGTTTTGCGCCTCGTCCACACTTGCAACGGCGCCGGCACAGGATCTTGCGGCATTGGGAATTCGCCTGGCCGGCGTTGCCTGGAAAGATAACGGCATTGATGTCTCCGAGCTTTTGGATTCGCTTGGGGGAATGGGCATTAATGAGCTGCTGGTGGAAGCCGGACCAACGCTGGCAGGCACTTTTATCAGTGAACAACTGGTAGACGAACTCTGGCTTTACCAGGCTCCGATATTCCTGGGCAGTACCGGCCGGCCGACGGCGCATCTCCCGCTGGAGAGTATGGCTGACAAGATCGAATGGATCGTACAGGACCGGCGACAGGTAGGAGAAGACCAACGTCTGATCCTGGTTCGCCGCTAAACGTTTAAATTCACAGTGTGTCCCAAGGTTGCTGCCTGAGGCGGCAATGGGTGCATTGAAAGGATGCGAAACAGTATGGCACTGAACAGCGTTGAAGAAATCATCGAGGACATCCGCCAGGGCAAGATGGTTATCCTGATGGATGATGAAGACCGGGAAAACGAAGGTGACCTGGTGATGGCAGCGGAGCATTGCTCTGCCGAAGCCATTAACTTCATGGCCCGTTTTGGCCGCGGCCTCATCTGCATGCCCATGACCCGTGACCGCTGCGAACAGCTGGGCCTGCCGCTAATGGTTCAGCAGAACGCCTCCGGTTTTGGTACCAAGTTTACGCTCTCCATCGAAGCGGCTACGGGCGTGACCACCGGAATTTCGGCGGCGGACCGCGCCCGCACTGTGCAGGCAGCGGTAGCCCGCAATGCCAAGGTGTCGGACCTGGTTCAGCCCGGGCATATTTTCCCGCTTATGTCTGATCCGGGTGGTGTGCTTAGCCGCGCCGGCCACACAGAAGCATCCTGTGATCTGGCGGCACTTGCAGACTGTGAGCCAGCGGGCGTTATCTGTGAAATCATGAACGACGATGGTTCCATGGCGCGGCGGGAAGATCTTGAGCGTTTTGCCGAAGAGCACGACCTGAAGATCGGCACCATTGCTGACCTGATTCACTATCGTACCCTGCATGAGCGTACCGTCGAGTGTGTTGAAGAAAATCAGCTCGATACCGAATACGGCGTGTTCAAGCTACGCACCTATAAGGATATTATTCAGGGTTCTACGCATCTGGCCATGATATTTGGCGAGATTCCGGTGGATGACCCGGTGTTGGTGCGTGTTCACATTACCGATACCCTCCGGGACCTGCTGGGCGCCCGTCGCAAGGATTCCCGTAGCTGGCCGTTGCACCATGCGCTTGAGAAAGTCGCAGCGGAAGGCAGTGGCGTCGTGGTTCTGCTGAACAGCGCTGAGGACAGCTATAATCTGGAAGACCGCATTCAGGAGTTTTTTGATCAGGGGCAGGGGCCCGCTGGCAAGGGTAGTTCCGGTGTGTATTTCACCGTAGGCACCGGCTCCCAGATTCTGCGGGACATTGGCGTAAGCAAAATGCGTCTGCTGAGCCCGCCTGTAAAATACTCGGCAATTTCCGGATTTGATCTGGAAGTCGTTGAGTACATTCCCTATACCCCAGACTGATAAACCAGGTTGCAGCACTGCGGCTGCGGCCCGAGAAGGAGCCACCGATGGCAGATATCAAAGTAATTGAAGGTGATTTTACCCAGTGCAGCGGCCGCTATGCGCTGGTGGTTGGCCGTTTTAACGGTTTTGTGGTGGAAAGTCTGGTAAGCGGTGCGGTCGATACCCTGCGCCGCCACGGTATTGCCGACAGCGACATCACTCTGGTGCGAGTGCCTGGGGCTTATGAAATGCCATTGGCCGTGAAGCGCGTTGCAGAAACTGGTGGTTACGACGCCATCATTGCTCTGGGTGCCGTTATTCGTGGTGGAACTCCGCACTTTGAATACGTGGCAGGCGAAGCTGCCAGTGGCCTCGGTGCGGTGAGCCTGGAAACAGACGTGCCGGTGACCTTTGGTGTGCTGACCGTAGATTCTATCGAACAGGCAATCGAGCGCTCCGGCACCAAAGCCGGCAACAAAGGCGCTGAAGCGGCTATCACAGCGCTGGAAATGGTCAGCCTGTTCAAAAAGCTGGGTGAGTAATGAGCGACACTGAAGATACAACATCCCGCCCGGCGCCATCAGGCCAGCCAAAAGCTGGCGATCGCCGTCGTGCCCGGATTCTGGCAATGCAGGGGCTTTATCAGCGCCACTTTACCAAGAGCCCGATTTCGGATATCGAAGCCGAGTTCATGGTCGACAACGACATGACCAAGGTCGATACCCTGTACTTCCGTGATGTCCTGCGCGGCGTCCATCGCGAGCAGGCAGAACTCGATAAGCTGATTGAGCCATTTCTTGATCGACCGTTGCATGAGGTCGACCCCGTGGAGCTTGCCATTGTTCGCGTGGGCGCCTATGAGTTGCGGTATCGCCTGGATGTGCCTTACAAAGTGGTGATCAACGAAGGCATAGAGCTGGCAAAGAGATTCGGTGGCACAGAGGGGCACAAGTTCGTTAACAGTGTGCTCGACAAGCTGGGCCGCCGTTTGCGCCTCGCCGAGATCCGTCCGCGCTGACCGATGGGTGAATTTGAGCTGATCCGGCAGTATTTTATGCCGTTAGCCCGTTTGCACGGCCCCCACTCACTCCTTGTGGGGCCGGGCGACGACTGTGCCATCCAGCAAGTTCCCTCCGGTTCTGACCTGGTTTTTTCTATTGATACGCTGGTTGTGGGTGTGCATTTCCCCCTCAGCTATCGCCCTGATTATCTTGGCTGGAGATCGCTTGCGGTGGCCGCCAGCGATCTTGCCGCAATGGGTGCTGATCCAACCTGCTTTACTCTTGCTCTGACTTTGCCCGAGGCTGACGAGGTCTGGTTGCGTGACTTTGCTTTCGGGCTTGGAAAGGCTGCGGAGTCTTTCGGGCTAGTGCTTGCCGGTGGTGACACAACCCGCGGTCCTCTGGCTTTGAGTTTGCAGGTACACGGTCTGGTCCCACATGGGGCTGCCATCCGTCGTTCCGGTGCCAGGCCAGGTGATCTGATTGTGGTATCCGGCACCCTGGGTGATGCCGGCGCTGCATTGGACTACCTCGAAGCACTGAGCCCCTCCACGGATGAGGAGTTTGTGCTTGAGCGCTACCATCATCCTGAGCCGAGACTGACGCTGGGCGTAGCCCTGAGGAGCCTCGCGACTGCCGCTATTGATGTATCCGACGGTTTGCTGGCAGACCTTGGCCATATCCTTGAAGCTTCCTCGGTCGGCGCGAGTATTGAGCGTGCCCGGTTGCCAGTGTCGCCTGCACTCAAACGTTTAAAAGGCCTTGCTGCCCAGGATTATGCTCTGCACTCCGGAGATGACTACGAGCTTTGTGCGACCATTCCTGAGGCAAGCTGGGCTGGGGCGCCTTCGTCACTGAAGCAGCAGCTCACGGTTATCGGCGTGATTGAGTCGGCGCGGGGTTTGCGTCTTGATGGCGCTGCTGTAGGGTCAGAAGCTGATGCCGTGGGGTTTGACCATTTCAGGAGAAAATCATGAGCCAGGAAGATCAGTGGCCGGAGCCGGATTTACCTCAGGCTATTCTGCCGCCGGGGTTTCTGAAAAATCCTGTACACCTTCTAGCCTTCGGGTTTGGTAGCGGTGCCGCGCCCCGCGCTCCGGGAACCTGGGGCAGCCTGGCGGCGATTCCTTTATGGTACGGATTTGCCTGGTTGCCACCGGTTGCCTATTGGTTTGTTGTTGGGATGGCGTTCGTGGTGGGTATCTGGTTGTGCGGAAAAACAGCCGCTGACCTGAAGGTGCACGACCATGGCGGGATAGTATGGGATGAGTTTGTAGGGATGTGGATTACGCTGGGGCTCTTCCCTGAGCATATCTATGGTGTGTTGCTGGCGTTTCTGATTTTCAGATTTTTCGATGTTCTCAAGCCTTGGCCCATCAATTGGCTGGATGAGCGGTTGCCTGGCGGGCTAGGGATCATGGTGGACGACGTGGTTGCGGGTGTTATGGCACTGCTGTGCCTGTTCGCAATTGATGTCTGGCTGATGCCTTACATCCTTTAGAAAGAGGCTTGCCGGGTACTTCAGAAGTGCTTGGTGCTTTGATGGGCGTTTAGTGTACCTGCTGTTCTTCCGGAAGCATCCTGACCACGTGCAGGAAGCGTTTTAGCCCGATTTCAGCTCGATCTCTGGAAGCAAAAGGTCCGCTGTCGAAACCCTCCCGAGTCGTGAAATACCATTTGTTTCCAACGCAGAAAAACCGACTGCTACGAAAGGGGATGCGTCCTCCTTCTCCTGATCTGATCTGGGTATTCATAGCCAGCTCCTGTGCCCTTGCTTCGTGTCTGTATTCCGGGCGCTGCATGATTGATGAACGTTTGTTTAAAATTAATACAAATCCTGGGAAATTCAACATATTTTGACAATTATATAACCGCTCATGCGGCCTGACCGTGCTCTGCGCTCTTTTGCGTATCCGGTTGCCCTATGCTGCTGCTGTGTTCAGAATACACGATAACTGGCTGCATCCTTCGCCCGTCCAAGCCTCATCCGAATCGTAAAGGAGATAAAATGAGTATCAGTCATGTTTTACGTGTTAGCAGGTTTAAGTTGAGCCATTCCAGCCGATGGTTGCAGATGGGGCGGGCGTTACTTCCAGCGGTGCTCCTCTCTGTATTGGTGGGCTGCTCATCGGCGGTTACCAAGCTTGAGACCTGGGAGGGCAACCCGGCCACTGCGGTGAATGCGTCTACGCTGAAAGCGCCTGGTGCTATTCATGTAAGCCGGGTTAATGGACGTGCCATGAGCAACTATCTGATGGATGACCTGGCGTTGGATTATGCGCTGCTTCCGGGTGAGAACGAGGTTGTATTCACTTATAAAACCATCTGGGCCAAAGCCGGAGTTGTGAAAAATGGTGAGTCGAAGGTTCACGTGATCGAGAGTGAACCACAGGTCGTGCGATTTGAGGCGAGTCCCAATGAGACGTATCGATTTGAATTCGACAAGCCGGAGTCCCGTCGGCAGGCAGAACAGGTGATTCCGGAGTTCTCTGCGGCAATTGTGGGGGCTGATGGTAAGGTGCTCGCCCAATCTTCAAAGTGGTCGCCCGCAGATAGCACTTTGGCAGCGCGAACGCCTGTGCTGGGTGATCAGGCTGCTAATGACGAAGCCTGGTCCAATGATGGTATAAGTTCGCTGAGCCGCTTAAAAGCCGTCTGGGCAACCGCTACGGATGAAGAGAAAAAAGCATTCCTGCGCTGGGCGTTCGAGTAGTCGCCCGGCGCTGGCGCTGCGTCAGCCATTATCGCCTGAAGCGGCCCGTAAGCTTCTTCAGCGCGCTTTCCAGTAAGCTTATTGTATCGTCAAGCAGTGTCTGGTTCCGGGTTTCTATGAGAGGCGTGTGCATCTCCTCCGGATCCAGATCGCCGGCGGCTTCCTCGATGGCTTCCAGGCTTTCACAGACATGGTTCCGGAGCGAATCGCCCTGGGCCACGACATCGGGGCAGATGGTAAAGTTGAGTGTCAGGCTGCCCTGATAGCTCACGGCAACAATAACCAGCCCCATGCTGTCGAACAGCGGTGCGGCATTATATTGCTGCGCCAGTTTCGCGCCCTGCAAGTACAGGGGCACTTGGGGGCCGGGCACGTTGGTAATGGGCAGGTTGAACACAGGCCGATAGCGCTGGGCAATCTGCAGCTCCGAATACAGCCGTGCTGACAATGCCAACATGCTTGAAGGTAAAAGCTCTGTGAGCCGGTCTGCCGCGATGGCTTCCCGGTATGGCTCTGAGGCCACCGCGTTCCAGTGAATCCTGCGAATGCGCCGGGCCGGATCGGATTCGTTAGTGGCAAGGTCCAGCAGCATGGCAGACATCTGGTTTCCGGTGGTTCTGCGCAGAGTGCTTGAGCGCACCGAGATGGGAGTCATGGCAATCAGAGACTGGCCCGTGTCTGCCCCCTGCTCGCCAAGATATCGTCGTAGTGTTTCCGCGCAAAGCCCCAGCACCACATCATTAAGTGTGACATCACCCAGTGCCGCCTTGATCGCTTTGAGGCGGGATAATTCAATGTTGGCGGATACGATTTTGCGATTGGCCGTGATCTGCCGGTTGAATGGGCTGTGAGGTGCGGAAAACAAGGGAAATGGCAGGGGGATTTTTAGCAGCTGCTTCTGGATCAGCCCCCGGGCAGTTGTCTCCGCAGCGCCTGCTGCCAGCGAGGCGAATCGCCAGGGTGCGCGCAGGATGTTGGTAGCGGCCTGGATCATTACCCGTTCTTCTGAAGGCTCTGGACGCGGTTGCCAGGGGCGTGGCGCGCTGATCCGTTGCGGTTCCGGCGTGTACTCCAGCAGTTTGCCGATGATTTCCTCGCCACTGAAGGCATCAATGGCTGCATGATGTAGTTTGACGATGAGTGCGAAGCCTTCTTTTCCATCTTTCTCTTCGCCCAGCCGAAAACCATCCACGAAGGTTATGTGCCAAAGCGGGCGATCCCGCTTCAGAGGCTCTTCGAGAATCCTCGATGCAAGCGTCATCAGGCTGGCTTCCCGGCTGTTTTCGCCAAGGCTTACATAGGCCAGGTGCCTTTCAATGCTGAAATCAGGATCATCAATCCAGTATGGCCGGCCCAGACGAAGGGGTATTTCCTTCAGGCGCTGGCGGAAAACGGGCACTACGTGAAGACGGCTCCGCAGATAAGCAACAAAGGTACTGAACGCCAGAGGCGTTTCCCGCTCGCTGGCATCGAAGAGGTAGATGCTACCGATATGCATCGGCGCGATCTCGGATTCGAGGTATAGGAAGGAAGCGTCCAGTTCGGATAGCTGCCGCATCAATGGGCTCCGTTCGTTATTAAGGTTCGTCGCAGTATAGATGAACCGATTGTTGATCCCGTTGACTCATTTGCCTGCCAGGATTCTGCGGCGGAGTCATTCAGGCACCAGCCGGTCCCGAGGCACTATTTATCCAGCCAGTCTGTTACGGCCGGGTCGTCGATCAGTTTTTGCCAGAACCATATCAGGGCCTTACCTTTATCGTCTGCGTGTCTTGCGGCCTGGAGCGCGACGGGCTGTCTTGGTTCACATACCTGTTTTTCGACGAGCTGGCCGGAAGCAAGAAGTTCTTTCACCCGAGGTTTTGGTAACCAGCCCACACCGAGACCTGCTTTTTGCATGGCAATTTTATGGTCGATATTGGTGCCCGTCAGAGTGCGCTGCCTTTGAAAGATGCCGGCATGGCCGGCGGGTAGAGAGCGAGATGTGTCCGCGGCAACCGCTGCCGGGAAGCGGCAGATATCATCTTCACTCAGCGGTTCTTCTGCATTTGCCAGCGGGTGGTCGGGAGAGACCGCAAAAACAAAGGCCAATTTGCCAAGGATATGGCAGGTGAAGTTTCCGGCGGGTTTGCTGATGTCGTCGGCGCCAATAATAAGATCCACCCTGCGACTTTGGAGCGCATCCCAGGTGCCGGCAAAAACTTCTTCTGTAACCTGAACGTCAACGGGAATACCCATTGCGCAGAACTCTTTTATGGCCGGAAACAGGCACTCCGCCGGCAACAATGAGTTGAATCCGATGCGCAGTCTGGTTTCCCAGCCCTGGGCGACCTGCCGGGTTGAGTGTGCAAGGTTTTCGGCAGCATCAAGCAGGGTTCGACCTTCTTCGAGCAGGTATCGGCCCGCAGGGGTAAGCACGGCCCGATGTCCGCTTCTGTCGAATAGGGTTACGTTCAGGTCTTCTTCGAGCTTTTGCACGGTGTAGCTGATGGCCGATGGCACCCGGAAGAGTTCGGCGGCGGCACCGGCGAAGCTGCCTTTGCGGTCGATGGCGTCGAGGACTTTGAGGGCGTCTATGGTGATGGCTGTGTGCATGTTCGAATTATCTGAGGTTGTTGGCCAGAATTGCTTGTTTGAGAGGGTAGCAGGGTCACCGTTATTCTTCTCTAGTTATCAGTATATTCATTGGAGTCAGGTATGGGTCTTCTCGTCGACGGAAAATGGCATGATCAGTGGTATGACACCGGCAAGACCGGCGGTAAGTTTGAGCGAGAGGCGGCGCGGTTCCGGAACTGGGTAACGGCTGATGGCTCGCCGGGGCTGGCGGGTGAGGGTGGTTTTAAGGCTGAGTCGGGGCGTTATCATTTATACGTGTCCCTGGCCTGCCCATGGGCTCATCGGACGTTGATTTTCCGGAAGTTGAAGGGGCTTGAGGCCCATATTTCCGTGTCAGTTGTGCATCCGGACATGCTTGAGAACGGCTGGGAATTTCGCTCCGGTGAGCAGGCGCACAGAGATGATCTGTATGACTTCCGGTTTATGCACCAGGTGTACACAAAAGCAGCGCCGGAGTATTCGGGGCGGGTGACGGTTCCGGTGTTGTGGGATAAGCACAAACAGACCATTGCCAGTAATGAGTCGGCGGATATTATACGGATGTTTAATTCCGCGTTTGATGGCCTGGACGATGTGCTCAGCGATGTGGACTTCTATCCCAACGCGCTTCGTGCGGAGGTTGATGCCGTGAATGAGCGGGTTTACCACACGGTTAATAATGGTGTTTATAAAGCAGGCTTTGCGACGGCTCAGGTGCAGTATGAAAAGGCGTATTCCGAGCTGTTCGATTCACTGGGCTGGCTGGAGGCGCGATTGTCAGCGCAGCGTTATCTGGCGGGGAGCCATTTAACAGAAGCCGATTGGCGGTTGTTTACAACGCTGATTCGTTTTGACGCCGTGTACTACGGGCACTTCAAATGTAATCGCCAGCGTATCAGTGATTTTCCGGCGCTTTCAGGTTATCTGAGGGAGCTGTATCAGGTGCCCGGTGTGGCGGGGACGGTGGATATTGATCAGATCAAGCGGCACTATTACGTGAGTCAGCGTACCGTTAACCCTACGCAGATTGTTCCGGTGGGGCCGTTGCTTGATTTCACGGCGCCCCACGGGCGGGGAGATCTTAGCTGACTCGGGCCACGGCGACTTGGGTGAGCAGTTCCAGGGCTTCTTTATGGGGCGAGGCGGCAAGAGCGTTCAGGGTGTCTGAGGCCTTGGCCGCCTCGGCCCTGGCCCGCTCCATGGTGTATTCCAGTGCGCCGGATGCCTCAACAAGTTTGAGAATCCGTGACAAGTCATCCAGCCCGCCTTTGCGGATAGCCTGGCGGATGAGCTGGCGGTCTTCTTCGTTGCTGTTTTCCATGGCGTGGATCAGCGGCAGGGTGGTTTTACCTTCTGCCAGGTCGTCGCCGACGTTTTTGCCCATGGCTTCGGCATCACCGCGATAATCCAGAACGTCGTCCACCAACTGGAAGGCCAGGCCCAGATGTTTGCCGTAGTTTTTCAATGCCTGCTCCTGCGCATCGTCTGCGCTGGCGAGTAAGGCGCCGGAATGGGCTGCTGCTTCGAAAAGCATGGCGGTTTTATTGTGGATGACGGCCATGTACTGATCTTCGGAAAGATCCGGGTTTTTGATATTCATCAGTTGCATGACCTCGCCTTGGGCGATCACCGCAGTGGCGTGGGACAGCACGTTCATAATAGGAAGGCTTTGTAGCTCTACCATCATCTCAAACGCACGGGCGTAGAGGAAATCACCTACCAGCACGCTGGGGGCATTCCCCCACTTGGCGTTGGCCGTGCTTCGACCCCGGCGCATGTCGGAAGTATCTACCACATCGTCGTGGAGAAGGGTTGCGGTATGCAGGAACTCAATGACCGCTGCCAGTTTGAGATGCTCGTCTTTGTTATAGCCTGCGGCCCGACTGGAAAGCAAAACCAGCAAGGGCCGCAAGCGCTTACCGCCGCTTTCAATGATGTACTGGGCTATTTTCTCTACCAGAGGGACGTCCGAAGAAAGTCGCTGGATGATCAGGTCATTAACGCGGCTGAAATCGTCTGCCACGGTGTCGTAAATGCGCTGGGCTGTCATGCGGCTTGCGGGTCCCTTGCTGGTGTCGTAGTTATGTAGATGCCTAGTGTGCTGATAATACAGGTAGGACGCGGCAATGCTAGGTATTGCCGCGGTTAGTGTCAACTTGACTTGTAATACGAAGCGCCTTTTCGTACAATCACGCGCCCAACTCATCCCAACCTGCGCTCCCTGCTATAGGGTCGCCAGAGCGCTTCCCTTAGAACCAGGTGGATAAGAGCAGGGATGGGTCAATCGCGGAGAATGTTAATGTACGCAGTTATTGTTAGCGGTGGTAAACAACACCGTGTTAAAGAAGGCGAAACTCTGAAGCTGGAAAAGCTGGAAGTGGAAACCGGCGGCAACGTCGAGTTTGACCGCGTTCTGCTGATCGCTGATGGCGACAATTTCAAAGTTGGCGCGCCGGTTGTTGATGGTGCCAAAGTCACTGCGGAAGTGGTTAGCCACGGCCGTCACGACAAGATCCAGATCATCAAGTTCCGTCGTCGTAAGCACTCAATGAAGCGTCAGGGCCACCGTCAGTGGTTTACTGAAGTCAAGATCACGGGTATTCAGGGCTAAGCTCCCCGAAAAAACCCCTTAATCAGGAGGCTTGTCATGGCTCACAAAAAAGCAGCAGGTAGTACCCGTAACGGTCGCGATTCCGAGTCGAAACGACTTGGTGTGAAGCGCTACGGCGGCGAATCAGTATCTGCAGGCAGCATTATTGTTCGTCAGCGCGGAACCCGTTTCCACGCTGGAACAAATGTTGGCCTGGGCAAAGACCATACGTTGTTCGCGAAAGCAGGCGGCCAGGTCAAGTTCGAAGTAAAAGGTCCGCAAAACCGTAAGTTCGTAAGCATCGTTCCAGCTGCTGCGTAAGCAGCGGCAATCCGGTTCTGTCGAACCTTGGGCAGCCCTGATATCCTGTCGGCATAGATAGGATTCGGAGCTGTCTGGAGCCCCGCAAAGCTTCCTTGAGGCTGCGGGGCTTTTTAGTTTATGCGCCACGCGCAAAGGGTTGATTCATGAAATTCGTAGACGAAGCCACAATCATCGTTGAAGCCGGCAATGGCGGAAACGGCTGCCTTAGTTTCCGGCGTGAAAAATACGTTCCCAGAGGTGGTCCCGATGGTGGCGATGGCGGCGACGGTGGCTCCGTATATCTCGAAGCAGAGGATTCGCTTAACACGCTGGTAGATTACCAGTTTCAGCGTAAGCACAAAGCGCCGGGCGGGGAGCAGGGTTCCGGGCGGAACTGCACCGGCACCAAAGGCGAGGATCTGGTGTTGCCAGTGCCGGTTGGCACCACGGTGGTTGATGTGGATACCCATGAGGTGCTTGGCGATCTGACCCGTATTGGTCAGCGCTTGAAGGTGGCTCAGGGTGGGTTCCATGGACTCGGTAATACTCGGTTCAAATCATCGATAAACCGTGCGCCCCGCCAAACGTCTAAAGGCTCTGAAGGTGAGCTCCGGAACCTGCGTCTGGAGCTGAAGGTTCTGGCAGACGTTGGCCTTCTGGGGATGCCCAACGCAGGTAAGTCTACCTTTATACGCTCTGTGTCAGCCGCTACGCCCAAGGTTGCAGATTATCCGTTTACTACGCTGGTGCCGAACCTGGGTGTGGTGAGCGTGCAGATGCATCAGAGCTTTGTTATTGCGGATATTCCCGGTTTGATTGAGGGCGCAGCAGAGGGTGCGGGCCTCGGCATTCGATTTCTGAAGCATCTGGTGCGCACTCGCCTACTATTGCACCTGGTGGACGTAGCCCCTTATGACGGTTCATCCCCCACCCATGCGGTAAATGTGATTGCTCACGAACTCGAAAAGTTCAGTGAAACTCTGGCCAGTCGGGAGCGTTGGCTGGTGCTGAACAAGGTCGATATGGTGCCGGAAGAGGATCGTGAGGCCCATTGCCAGGCGATCGTTGAGGAGCTTGGTTGGCAGGGGCCGGTATTTAGTATTTCAGCGTTAAGCGGCGAGGGCACCAAGCCGCTGACTCAGGCAGTTATGCGCTGGATTGAAGAGCGTGCCGAGGAAGAGGCGGAGAACCCTGAGGTTGCCGAACAGGAGGCCGCGAGGCGTCAGAGGATGGACGAAGAGGCTCGAGTCGGTATCGAGGAAGAAAAGCAAGCTCGCCGCGCGGCCCGTGAGGAAGTTGATGATGACGTCGACGACGATGATGATCACGATGTTGAAGTGGTTTATGCGCCAGAGTAAATTTTGGCTTTTACCATGACTGAACGCGCCCAGCTGTCTCAGGCGCGCCGCCTGGTGGTGAAAATAGGAAGTGCCCTTCTGACTAATGATGGCCGTGGCCTGGATGTGCCAGCGTTAGGGCTCTGGGTGGATCAGATGGCGGCGTTGGTTGAGCAGGGCGTTGAGTTGGTTGTGGTGTCTTCAGGTTCGGTGGCGGAGGGTATGAGCCGCCTGGGTTGGAAGAAGCGCCCGGAGCAATTGCATGAATTGCAGGCTGCGGCCGCTGTAGGTCAGATGGGGCTGGTGCAGACCTGGGAGGCGGAGTTCAAGCGCCACGGCATCCATACCGCCCAGATTCTGCTGACCCACGATGATCTTTCCGACCGCAAGCGTTACCTGAATGGGCGTAGTACGCTCAGGGCGCTGCTGGATTTTGGTGTTGTACCGATCGTGAATGAAAACGATACGGTGGTTACCGACGAGATTCGCTTCGGTGATAACGACACCCTGGGGGCTCTGGTTGCCAATGTGGTCGAGGCTGACGGTTTGATTATCCTGACCGATCAGCTTGGTTTGTTTGATAAAGATCCGCGTAAAAATCCGGATGCGAGCCTGGTGACAGAGCGATTCGCCGGTGATCGGGAGCTGGATGCCATGGCCGGCGGCAGCGCCGGAGTTCTTGGTCGCGGTGGGATGCAAACCAAGCTTCGCGCTGCGCGCCTGGCTGCGCGATCCGGGGCATTCACGGTGGTTGTGGGCGGGCGCATTGAAGGTGTTCTTACCCGGCTGCGTCAGGGTGAGGTTCTTGGCACGCTGCTGCTTCCTGAGCAGGGTCGCATCGCGGCGCGAAAGCAGTGGCTGGCCAGCCACCTGCAAACCCGGGGCAGGCTGACCCTCGATGACGGTGCGGTGAAGGTGCTTCGCCTGGGTGGACGCAGTCTTCTCCCGGTCGGTGTTAAAGCTGTGACAGGGCAGTTCCGTCGTGGCGAGATGGTGTCTTGTGTCGATCAGAAGGGTAACGAGATAGCGCGCGGGCTGGTGAACTACAGTGCAGGCGAGGCTGGGGCGATAGCGGGTCGCTCAAGCAACAGCATCGCAGACATTCTGGGTTATATTTCCGACGAAGAGATGATTCACCGGGATAATATGGTGATTGTCTGAAGCAAAAAAAACCGGCTTGAGAGCCGGTTTTTTTAATCGCATCAAGAGCTTTTGGTTAGCGCGAGGCGCTATCAGGCACTCTTCAGCGCTTTGATTTTGGCGCTCATGCGGCTCTTCTGGCGGGCAACTTTGTTCTTGGTAAAAATGCCCTTGTTGACCATGCCGTCCATAATAGGCTGGGCAGTTTTGAAGGCGGCCTGAGCTTCCTCGTAGTTGCCGGACTCAATCTGGGTCTGCACTTTTTTCATGTAAGTGCGGGTCATAGAGCGAAGGCTTGCGTTGTGCTTGCGGCTGTTCTCGTTCTGACGTGCGCGCTTTTTGGCTTGCGGGGT
This sequence comes from Marinobacter antarcticus, assembly GCF_900142385.1. Lineage (NCBI taxonomy): Bacteria > Pseudomonadati > Pseudomonadota > Gammaproteobacteria > Pseudomonadales > Marinobacteraceae > Marinobacter > Marinobacter antarcticus. The sequence continues at coordinate 31,445 of NZ_FRAQ01000005.1, read as the reverse complement.
ATTTGCCACCGTAAAACTCCTGGAAAGTACTGAAAGTTCGTTACTGAATGATTTATACGGAAAACCCTGGGTAAAATGCTTTCCAGAGGCCCCCTGAAATCGCGGGCGCGCCCATAACAAGCGCGTCGAAATAAATGACGCGAAACTATGCCGCTAAAACCCGTAAATGTCAATACTAAGTCCCATTTGATCCCATGACTCAAAAGGGCTGTGGTAAACTCCCGGCTCGCTGGATACGGGTTTGGTAGGGAAGCAGGTAATTCCCGAAATACCCGGCCGAAAGAGTGCGCAACCCGGATAAAAGCCCGAATGTCATCGCAACCCGAAACATCACCGGAAAAACAGCCACCTGCCAGAGCGCCCGGCCTGCTTCGGTCTTCCGGCCTGGTAGGCGTGATGACCATGCTTTCGCGGGTTCTGGGCCTGGTGCGGGATATGGTGATTGCGCGCTATTTTGGCGCTGGTGCCGGGGCCGATGCTTTTTTCGTAGCTTTCAAAATACCCAATTTTTTACGCCGGCTTTTCGCCGAAGGAGCATTCTCTCAGGCGTTTGTACCCGTACTTTCGTCCTACCGCGAGAACCACCCGGTCTCCGATGTAAAGCGGTTGGTAGATGCGGTTGCCGGTTCTCTCGGGCTTGTTCTGCTAGGTATCACTCTGGTTGCTATGCTCGGCGCGCCGCTTCTGACGGCCGTCTTTGCCCCTGGCTTTCTGGGCGATGATGTCAAATTCGCGCTGACCAGCGACATGCTGCGCATCACTTTCCCATATTTACTGATGATTTCCCTGACGGCGTTTGCCGGCGGTATTCTCAACAGTTACGATCGTTTTGCTGTGCCTGCTTTTACGCCGGTTTTGCTGAATCTGGCGATGATCGGTGCTGCCGTCTATCTCTCGCCGTTAATGAGCGAGCCGGTTATGGCTCTGGCGTGGGGTGTGTTCATTGCCGGCGCGCTTCAGTTGTTTTTTCAGTTGCCGTTCCTGATGCGATTGGGGCTTATGCCCCGGCCGCGGGTTGATTATCAGCATGAAGGTGTCAGCCGCATCCTCAAACTGATGGTGCCGGCGCTATTCGGTGTGTCTGTCAGTCAGATCAACCTTCTGCTGGATACGGTTCTGGCGTCGTTCCTGCAAACCGGAAGTGTATCCTGGCTATATTATTCGGACCGGCTTTCCGAGTTGCCCCTGGGTGTATTCGGAATTGCCATCGCGACGGTGATTTTGCCGAGCCTGTCCCGCAAACACGCCGCAGCCTCCACTGACCAGTTTGCGGCTACGCTGGACTGGGCTGTCCGTGCTGTGCTGATTATCGGGGTTCCCTCTGCTCTGGCGTTAGGGCTGTTGGCTGAACCGTTAATCGCGACCTTGTTTCATTATGGTGAGGTCACCGACAGGGATGTGGCCATGTCGGCCCAGAGCTTGCGGGCGTACTCCGCCGGGCTGCTCGCCTTTATGGTTATCAAGGTGCTGGCGCCGGGTTTTTTTGCGCGCCAGGATACCCGTACGCCGGTGAAAATCGGGATCATTGCGATGATGGCCAACATGGTTTTCAATCTGGCCCTCATCGTGCCGCTGGCCCATGCGGGTCTGGCGCTGGCCACCTCGATGTCCGCGTGGCTTAACGCAGTTTTGCTCTGGCGTGGGCTTAAGCGCCAGGGTGCCTGGCAAAGCCAGCCCGGCTGGCCAAAATTTCTCGCCCAGATCGGTCTGGCGAACTCGGTTATGGTTGGCATTATCCTCTGGCTGAATATGCCGGTTATGCGCTGGCTGTCGGCGGACGGCATCGAGCGTTCTCAGCATATGGGTATGCTGGTTGTGGCTGGCGGTGGTGCCTACTTTGTTGTTCTGGCGCTGGCTGGGGTGCGGGTAAGACATTTTCGCCAGAGGTAAGGTATAATCGCGCGTTTTCTCGCCAGCGCTTTGCACACCATCAAAGCGCTGAAAGCCAACTGGCAAATGAAGGTTCGCATTGCATGCGTCTGATCCGGAGCCTGACCAACCTGAAAATGCTTTCCAGGCAGGTGGATTCTCCGCTGGCGGAGGGCTGTGTTGCCACCATCGGCAACTTTGACGGCGTTCATCTGGGCCATCAAACCATTATCGATCAGGTGAAAAGCAAAGCCCGCGCTTTGAACTTGCCCTCGGTTGTCATGGTTTTTGAGCCTCAACCAAGGGAGTTCTTCCAGGGCATGGAGGCGCCGCCCCGGCTGATGGGGTTCCGGCAAAAACTGGAGGCTTTGCTCGCGGCGGACATTGATATCGTGCTGTGCCTCAAATTCGATGAAACCTTTCGCAGTTATTCCGCCATGGGCTTTATCGACGATGTTCTCATTGACGGGCTGGCGGTGCGTCACCTCGTCGTAGGTGATGATTTCCGCTTCGGTTGTGACCGGGCCGGGGACTTTGCGCTACTGGAGAAGGTGGGCAGAACCGCCGGTTTTTCAGTGGAAAATACCCGCACCGTAACCGTTGCGGGCGAGCGTATAAGCAGCACGCGAATCCGCAACCTTATGTTGGAAGACCGGCTGGAAAAAGCAGAGTCTCTGTTGGGGCGCCCGTATCGCATTCGGGGCCGGGTAGTTTATGGTCGGCAGCTGGGGCGCCGTATCGGATCGCCCACCGCGAATGTCCTGCTTCGGCAGATGCCTGCCTTACGGGGCGTTTATGTGGTTAGCGTTACGCTTGAAAACGGAACGACTCAGGACGGCATTGCCAACATCGGCCTGCGCCCGACGGTTGATGGCAAACAGCCAGCACTGGAAGTGCACCTGTTTGACTTTACTGGCACACTTTACGGCCAGCATATTGACGTTGTTTTCCGCCACGGACTGCGGGATGAAGAAAAGTTTGACTCTATCGACGCGCTGAAAGCGCAGATTGCCAGAGATTTCGACGCCGCACGAGCGTGGCTGGCAGAACATCACTGACCCAAACTGGCCAAACAAACTGACCTAAAGAGCACGCACACGAACCATGAGCGACTATAAGCACACTCTGAATCTGCCGGAAACCGCGTTTCCCATGCGCGGCAACCTGGCCAAGCGCGAGCCCGAGATGCTCAAGCGGTGGCAGGATCTGAACGTTTACGCCAACCTGCGCCAGCAGCGCGAAGGGCGTGAAAAGTTCATCCTTCACGATGGCCCTCCCTATGCCAACGGCAGCATTCACATTGGTCATGCGGTCAACAAGATTCTGAAGGATATGATCGTGAAATCCCGCGGCTTCATGGGCTTTGATGCGCCCTATGTGCCGGGCTGGGATTGCCATGGACTGCCGATTGAACACAAAGTTGAGCAGGAGATTGGCAAGGCCGGTGTGAAGGTCGACTACAAAACCTTCCGCCAGGCATGCCGCGACTACGCCACTAAACAGATTGCCGGCCAGAAAGCCGACTTTATCCGCCTCGGTGTGATGGGTGAGTGGGACAAGCCCTACCTCACCATGGATCCGAAAGTCGAAGCCGGCATTGTTCGGGCGCTAGGCAAGATTGTCGCCAAGGGCCATCTGGTGCGTGGTTACAGGCCGGTTTACTGGAGTGTGGTGGGTCAGTCCGCACTGGCAGAAGCCGAAGTAGAATACCAGGACAAAACGTCAACGCAGATTGATGTGCGTTTTACGGCGGTCGATCAGGGCAAAGCCCTGGCGCTGTTTGGCACCGACAAAGGCGAAGGCGACGTTTCCGTGGTTATCTGGACCACCACGCCCTGGACCATCCCTGCGAACCAGGCTGTGTCGCTCAATGCCGATCTTGACTACGCGCTGGTTCAGGTTGATGCCGGCAACGGTCCCGAGCGCATGATTCTGGCGGCGGCCATGGTTGAAGGCGTTATGGCGCGCTGGGATGTTGCGGATTTTGAAGTGCTGGGCACCTGTCTGGGTGCCGATCTTGAGCACCTGTCCTTGCATCACCCGATCTACGACAAGCAGGTTCCGGTGATTCTCGGTGACCACGTCTCTATTGATGCGGGCACCGGCGCCGTGCACACAGCCCCCGATCACGGTATGGAAGATTTTGTCGTCGGCAAAATCTACGGCATCGGCACGTTGAACCTGGTTCAGGCCGATGGCACTTACACCAGCGCTACCGGTGAGTTTGCAGGTATTCATGTCTATAAGGCGGATGATCCGGTTTGCGACGCTCTTGCGCGCGAAGGCAAATTGGTTCGCAAGGAAAAATTCCGCCACAGCTTTCCCCATTGCTGGCGCACCAAAACGCCGCTGATCTACCGCGCGACGCCGCAATGGTTTATCAGCATGGAGAAAGAAAACCTCCGTGCAGACGCACTGGAAGCCATCAAGGGTGTGCGCTGGATTCCTGCCTGGGGCCAGAGCCGTATTGAGGCCATGATCCGGCAGTCTCCGGACTGGTGTGTCTCACGCCAGCGTACCTGGGGCGTGCCGATTACCCTGTTTATTCATAAAGAAACCCAGGAACTGCATCCGGACACCCAGAACCTGATTGAGAAAGTGGCCCAGGCTATCGAAACCGGGGGCATCGATGCCTGGTACGAGATCGATACCCGCGAATTGCTGGGTGATGATGCAGACCACTACGAAAAAGTTCTGGATACACTGGATGTGTGGTTCGATTCCGGCGTTACCCACGAGTCTGTGTTGCGCGTACGCCCGGAGCTGGGCCAGTTCCCCGCTGATTTGTATCTGGAGGGCTCTGACCAGCATCGTGGCTGGTTCCAGTCTTCGCTGAAAACGTCCATCGCAATGAACGGTGTGGCGCCATACCGGCAGGTGCTCACCCACGGCTTTACCGTGGATGGCAAGGGCCTCAAAATGTCCAAGTCGCTGGGTAACGTGATTGCGCCTCAGGAAGTCATGAACGAGCTGGGTGCCGACATTCTCCGCTTGTGGGTTTCAGCGACCGATTACAGCGGCGAAATGACGGTTTCCAAGGACATCCTGCGGCAGACCGCAGACGGATACCGCCGTATCCGCAACACCTCGCGCTTCCTGATGAGCAACCTCACAGGCTTTGATCCGAAGCAGCATATGGTCGCTCCGGATGAGATGATTGCGCTGGATCGGTGGATGGTGGATCGCGCTCAGCAGCTGCAGAACGAGCTGCATGAGGACTACCAGAATTACGACTTCCTGCGGATTTACCAGAAAGTGTACAGCTTCTGTGAAGCCACCCTGGGCGGCTTTTATCTCGATATTATCAAGGATCGCCAGTACACCACCCAGGCGGATAGCCTGGCACGGCGCTCTTGCCAGACCGCGCTTTACCATGTGGCCGAGGCCCTGGTGCGCTGGATTGCGCCCATCCTGAGCTTCACAGCGGATGAAATCTGGCAGCACTTGCCGGGAGAGCGCGGTGACACTGTGTTCTATGAAACCTGGTACGAAGGCCTTACAGAACTTCCAGAAAATGCCGAACTGGGCCGCGATTACTGGCGCCGGATATACGGTGTGAAAGAAGCCGTAAACAAGCGCCTGGAAGAAGCCCGAGCCCGCGGCGAAATCAAGGGATCACTGAGCGCCGAAGTCACGCTTTATTGCGAGGGCGATCTGGCAGCTGACCTGGAGTTCCTTGGAGAAGAGCTCCGCTTTGTGCTGATCACTTCCGAAGCAACCGTGCGACCAGTATCGGAAGCCGGTAGCGCCGAGATGACCAGCTACGAAGGCCTGCGGGTAAAAGTGACGCCGGCGACGTATGCGAAATGCGAGCGTTGCTGGCACCACCGGGAAGATGTGGGTGCTAGCGCCGAACACGAAGATTTGTGTGGCCGCTGTATCACCAATGTGGAAGGGCCGGGTGAAACCCGCTCGTTTGCCTGATGGATCTGGCAATGACTGAACAGAAAACCGGAACCAAACTGAAGTGGCTCTGGCTGGCCCTGCTGGTTATTGTGCTTGATCTGGGCACCAAGGCCATGGCTACGGCCATGCTGACCTATGGTGACCCGGTCTCGGTTATTCCCATGTTTAATCTGACGCTGCTGCACAATACCGGGGCGGCGTTCAGTTTCCTTGCGGGCGCCGCCGGCTGGCAGCGCTGGTTCTTCGTGACACTGGCGTTGGTGGTCAGTGTCGTACTCGTCGGCTGGCTGAGAAATCTGCAGCGCCATGAAACCTGGTCGGCCATTGCTATCGTACTGATCCTTGGTGGTGCGCTGGGTAATGTATACGATCGGGTTGTGCACGGTTACGTTGTCGACTTCCTGCATTTTTACTGGCAGGACTGGCATTTTCCCGCATTTAATCTGGCCGATACAGCCATTACCATAGGTGCAGCCATGATGATTCTTGATATGTTCCGCAAGCCTGCTGATTCCGGCCCGCCTGCGAACGGGAGCGAATAAAGTCCATGAAAGAACTGCCAATAGACAAAGGGACGCGCGTCACCCTGCACTTTGCGCTGAAATTCGAGAGCGGCGAAGTGATTGATTCCACCTTTGATAAAGATGCGGCGACTCTGGAAATCGGTGATGAAAGCCTGCCGGAGAACTTTGAGGCCTACCTGATGGGGATGAAGGCCGGCGACAAAGCCAGCTATCAGGTACCACCGGAAAAGGCCTTCGGTCAGCGTAATCCCAACAATATGCAGACGTTTAAACGGCACGAATTCAGTGCCGATATGGTGCTGGACCCGGGCGTGATGATCTCCTTTGCGGACGCACGCCAGCAAGAGCTGCCTGGCGTAGTGAGCCGCGTGGAAGGGGACCAGGTGGAAGTGGATTTCAATCATCCGTTGTCCGGGCGTACACTGACTTTTGACGTAGAAATTATCGACGTAGAACCGGCAGGGCAGACGCACTGACTATGCAGATAAGATTGGCAAACCCCCGTGGCTTTTGTGCAGGCGTGGATCGCGCTATCGAGATCGTAAATCGCGCTCTGGACGTATTCGGTGCGCCGATTTACGTGCGCCACGAGGTGGTACACAACAAATTTGTTGTTGATAATCTGCGTAATCGCGGCGCCATCTTTGTGGACGAACTGGATGAGGTGCCAGACGACAAACTGGTCATCTTCAGCGCTCACGGCGTATCCCAGGCTGTGCAGAGCGAAGCTGCCCGCCGCGGTCTCAAAGTGTTCGACGCCACCTGCCCGCTGGTCACCAAAGTGCACCTGGAAGTCATGCGCTACAGCCGCGATGGCCGCGAGTGCGTGCTGATCGGGCACCACGGCCATCCGGAAGTGGAAGGCACCATGGGCCAGTACGATCACAGTACCGGCGGCGATATTTACCTGGTTGAGAATGAAGAGGACGTCTCACGCCTGGAAGTGAACGACCCGGCACATGTCTCCTATGTTACCCAGACCACGCTTTCCATGGACGACACCGCACGTGTAATCGACGCATTGCGTGAGAGATTCCCCGAGATCGAAGGCCCGCGCAAAGACGACATCTGCTACGCCACTCAGAACCGACAGGATGCGGTGAAGCAACTGGCCGGTGACTGCGACCTTATGCTGGTTGTTGGCTCACCCAACAGTTCAAACTCCAACCGTTTGCGCGAGCTGGCGGAGCGTATGGGCACCCCGGCCTACCTGATCGACGAAGCTTCCCAGATTGATCCGCAATGGCTGGACGGCAAGTCCTTCATCGGCGTTACCGCCGGCGCTTCAGCCCCGGAAGTGCTGGTCAACGACGTGATTGGCCGCCTGCGGGATCTTGGAGGCAGCGTGCCAGAGGAGATTGCCGGGCGTGAGGAGAACATTGTGTTCTCGATGCCTAAGGAATTGCGGATTGATGCTACTAATGTTTCTTGACACTGTTTTTTGACGACTCTTGATAGAAAATGCACTCAATGGCGCGCGGAGGCTTTGTGACCCAAGTCTGGTTTTGAACACCCCGCTACCGTTTATCCCCTCCGAATGTCCGTCTGTCATGCCGCGATAGCATGATTGTGGCAGTCTGATTATCCTCTGATTAAAAGAACAGGATGACGAGTCTATGTCTGGCAAGTTCAGAAATGGTTTCACGCTGATAGAGCTGCTTGTACTCATGGCAGTGTTGGGGGTTGTTGCTGCTATTGCAGTACCGAGCTTCTCCAGGGTGATAGAAAGTAATCAGCTCACTACAACCAACAACGATGTGGTAGGAGCGCTGAATATGGCGCGCGCTGAGGCCGTACGGTCAGGTGCGCCCAGGTCATTGGTGCCGGATACGACTTTTACCAATGGTTATGAGATTGTTGAAGATGATGGAACAGTGATCAGCGAATTCGAGGGCGCTTCGGGCCAATTTACGATCGCTCTGACCAGCGGCGGCAACCCAAGATTCGGTGCAACCGGCTTGTTGCTGGGTGGTGGCTCCGAGTTTAATGTCTGCAGGGCTTCTGGTGAAGATGGAACCAGGATAAGAATAACGGCTGGCGGCCAGATCAGATCGGCCCGGATCACTTGTCCATAATGAGGTTGTCATGATGATAAAACCCCTGTTATCCGGAAAACCTCAGCGTGGATTTACCATGATAGAGGTGCTTATTGCAGTTCTGATACTCGGAATTGGCCTGTTGGGTGTGGCGGGTGTTCAATTGGTATCCATGCAGCAAACCGTTAACTCGACGCTTCGCTCTGAAGCCACTATGTATGCCCAGACTGTTGCAGAAAGATTGCGGTCGAACGGAGGAGTAACTCTGACTGCAGGTCAGCTATCGGTGCTGAAAACGCAGATGCTGGCGAATCTTGGATCGGGGGCCGATCTCAAGGTGACCATGAACGGAACCTCAACTGTCGCTGAGGTGGAGATAACATGGACAGAGCGAGACCCCTTCGCTGCGAATAATGGCCTGGCAACCCAAACTCTTACTTTGGATGCGAGATTGTAAATGAAGCGCTTCTTCCTTCTTCCAGCTAGCCCGGGTACACAAACAGGGTTGTCGCTAATCGAGCTAATGATTGCGTTATTGCTCGGCACGCTTTTAAGCGTGGGTCTTGTCCAGGTTTTCACATCTAACAGCCAGTCGTTTCGTCATAACGAATCCTCGGCAAGATCTCTGGAATCGGGACGGATCGCAACCGACATACTGTCCCGTGCGATACGCAATGCTGGCTTTTTTGGTTGCTATCCCGTCAATGGTATTACCAACAATCTCGACAGCTCTGATGGTGAGTATGATGCAGTGCTGCATGGCTTTGATACGCTGGGAGTGTCTGCAACCGGTGCTGAACGACCTGCCGCGGCCGTTGCGGGTACAGACTTCATAAACATCACCGGGGTAAGCCGCCCCGGTGCGATCGTCAAACTCGAGGCCGATATGACGGCCACTGACAATATAGTGCTTGCCGATGCTGGCGGTCTTGCAGTGAATGAGATGATATTCATAACCAACTGTGAAATGGGCGATATTTTCGAGATTTCTGAGTTGAATGCTGTCGGCAGTAATATTCAGCTAAAAGCGGATGAAGGTGCCGGGACGAACGGCAGCGGTTCTCCAGGTAATGACCTGAGTGCGAACGTCCCCCTTGGTTGCACGACGGCCGGATCATGCTTGAGTGCAGTTTACCAGCGCGGTACAGAGATTTTTCAGCCATACAGCGAAGCCTATTTCATTGGTAATGCCGCTGATGGGGGGAGCTCCCTTTTCATGAGACAGGCCAGCGGAGTAGACATTGAGCTGGTCGCAGGTGTTGAAGATATGAACGTGCGATTTGGCGAAGGCACAGTAACTACAGGCGTACAGAACTGGCGCGCGGCCTCGGCTGTCACCAGTTGGGACAATGTGCTTGCGGTGGAGGTAAGCCTTCTGGTTGCGGCGCCGAACGACAATATTATGGACAGCGCCCAAGCTTATTGTTTTCCGGGCTGGGAAGACTGTGTTGCAGATGCAAGCAAACTGACAACGCCGGCAGACCGGCGGATGTATCGGGTATATACATTTACCAATGCTCTCAGAAATCCGTTCTAGCAGGGTGACATAAACATGCGAATAGTGAATAAACAGAAGGGTGCAGTGCTGTTGCTGTCATTGGTGATCTTGCTGGTATTGACACTTCTCGCGGTTTCCGGGATGCAGGGCAGCATCATGCAGGAGCGTATGTCGACAGCCCAGAGAGACGGTATGCTCGCACTGGAAATTGCAGAAACTGCAATGCGTGAGGCTGAAGCAACACTGGATGGCCTCTCCGATCTGACAGATTTTGGCGTAACAACCGGTTTTTACGATGGCACGGATACCAGCATAACGGTGCCGTCACCTTTCATCAAAAAGACCTGGGTTCCGGACACAGGTGACCCCGACAATGCAGGTGACGGGACGGCTGTAAACGGCGTGACCCCGCAGTTCATGTTTGAGTACAAAGGCAAGGTAACTGTGGATTCCGAAGGACAGTTGCCTCGGGACTTCAGCCAATACGGTGCTGCAGGCCCGGCAGAGTTTGATTACGCACGCATCCTTGTAAGAACAGCCGGGCCGTCTGGCTCGAGCATGCGCTTGCTTGAGGGTTTTTATGTATTTCAGCCCGGTGGGTTGGGAGGAGGTAATCCATGAACACGTTTAACCTGAAAGCTATGCTATCCGCTGCTTTGCTTGTTCTTCCTACAGCGGGTTATTCCGCCCGGCCTGACTTTGCGCAGGAACCTTTGTTTATCGGGAGTGCTGTGGCGCCGAACCTGATGTTTATACTGGACGATTCGGGTTCTATGGGCTGGGAATATATGCCGGATGACCTCAGTGGCTATAATAATATACAGTCAAGCCAAGGTAGTTCGTATTATCAGGACGGAAAGGACGCGGATTATCCATACTACTACTCTTCAAAAGTAAACAAGGTATGGTTCAACCCCAACGTTACATACAGCCCACCACTTCAGGCTGACGGAACTGGATCCTTACCTGATTCCTCTTATACATCCGCTCCCGAGAATGGATATGACAGCGGTAGTGGCACAAACAACTTGAGCAATAAGTTTGCGATCAGAGACTATAATGTCGAGGGTGGTGGTTTTTACTGGGTCTTCAATAGTTCGACATCCTGTGACGCAAACCCCAGGCAAAACAGTTGTTATAGCCATGTTTCGGTTAATAATCTATCTGCTAGTGAACAAACGAATTTCGCAAATTGGTACTCGTACTACAATACGCGCGTGAAAGCGGCGAGGGCGGGTATCAGTGGGGCATTCTACAATCTGCCCACAAGCTTTCGCCTTGGATGGGGGCGTATTAACTATGGCTCCCATACAGTTGACGGCGCCTCTGGCGTTCGCGCTGTTCAAGAAGGCATAAGGGAATACACGACCGAGAGAAGGGAGGATTTTCTCGATTGGCTCTATGATGCTCCCTCGAGTGGCGGCACGCCTTTGAGACGCGCTCTGGAGGGCGCCGGCGAGTATTACGAAGGCAGCAAGCGCGCTTGGTCGGATGATCCGGAAGAGGCTGTGAGTGGCACAAATCCTGTCAGAGAATGCCGGCTTGCCTACACGATTTTGATGTCAGATGGTTATTACAACGGTAGCAACCCAGCATCATCTGTTTATCAGGCAGATGATAACGATGGGTCTGACATATCTAATAACAGAGGTGACTCGTTCAAGTATATTGCGAGTGATCCGTTTGTAGATGGAAGAGGTGCTTATACGCTAGCCGATGTCGCGATGCATTACTGGAAGCGTGACTTGAGAACGGACATAACCAACTACGTACCGACCTCCGAAAAGAATCCAGCATTCTGGCAGCACATGGCGACTTATACTGTGGGCCTAGGTGTAGAGGGGTCTGTTGATCCTGTCGCGGCGTTCAATGCTATTAAAAGCGGAACCTATATCGACTGGTGGGGCGGAACATCAAATGAAGACAAAGTAAATGATATGCTCCACGCGGCGGTTAACGGAAGAGGCGGGTTCTTTAGCGCTGCTGATCCCGAGAAATTCGCAACTGAACTCGCCGGAACCGTTGGAGCCATTGTTGCGGAAGCTGGTTCTTCCACGGCTGTTGAATTCGATGTTTCCTCTTTCCAGCAAGGCGCACTGATCTTCGCATCTCAGTTTGACCCCAACGGCTGGACGGGTGACCTGAAAGCGGCCAAACTGGGTGGCACCAACAGCCCGGTTGTACCAGATATCAACGAGGCGGTTAAAAACGGGGACGGCTGGTCCGCAAGGACCATCTTGGACAACCGTGACCTGGCGACTGATGACAGGGTAATTGTTACCTATGGCAACGGCGCTAAAGGCTTTCGCTGGACTGATTTATCAAATGCACAGAAAAATGATCTCCGGTATGGCAGCGTAGGGGATACCGTTGCCGAGCAACGGCTCGACTATATCCGAGGGGACAAGTCTCTCGACGGAACTACCGGATGGCGCAAGCGTGGTAGCCGGCTGGGGTCAATCGTTAATTCTTCGCCCGAGTTTGTTGGCGAGCCCCGCGCAATATGGCCAGATACAGCGCCTTTTGGATCTACGTCAAAGCGTTTCTCCGATTTTGTAACCAGCAACAAGACCCGCACACCGGTAGTGTATACCGGATCAAACGACGGCATGCTACATGGTTTCAAGGGAACAGTGAGTGGCGGTGATGAGGTGCTCGCGTACATTCCTGAGTTTGTTTACAACTCGACAGCAAACAATGCAGGGCTCCACTTCCTGACAGATCCGGGGTATCAACATCGGTATTACGTGGATCTGGAAATACGTCAGCAGGATATCTTTACCAAAGGCAAGGAGGCCGATGGGACGCTGACTACAGATGAGGATTGGAGAAGCATCATAGTAGGTGGCGGCCGCGCTGGCGCAAAAGGTATCTTTGCAATGGATATCACAGATCCTTCTGGCTTCACTGAAGCAAACGCCGAAAAAATCATACTCTGGGAGTTTGCCGGCACCGACAATGCGCGCATGGGCTATGTCACGCAGGCTCCGGTGATTGGTATGACCAAGTGGGGTACGGATGCACGCTGGACAGCCTTTGTATCCAATGGGTATAACTCGGATACTGCCAGTACCGGATTTTTCATGCTTGATATTGAAGGTGGAATGGACGGGAGTTGGGATACGGGCGACGTTCGTTACGTCGAGTTTGAATCTGGTGGCGATGGCCTCTCTCCACTGACAGCGCTGGATACTACGGGCGATTATCTGGTAGACCGCGTCTATGCCGGTGATCTGGATGGCAACCTCTGGGCTGCAAGTCTGAGCAGTGCCGGGACTTGGGCTTCGGCCTATAATAATAGTGGTTCTCCGGAACCTGTTTTCACCACACAGACGAACCAGGCGATTACTGCAGCGCCAGTTGCGGCGGCGAACAAGACCATGCCCCGTGCCGGCAACCTGCCGAACCTTATGATTTATTTTGGTACCGGCAAGTACCTGGAAGCTAATGACGTTACATCGAATAGTACCCAATCTGTATACGGTATCTGGGACAGAGGCAGCTCGGGATTAACTCGCAGTGGTCTGGAGTCTCGCAGTATCGTGGAAGGAGCTCTGACGTTACCAGATACAACGACCGCCAACGTTCGCTATTCGACTGGCGACAAGATGGACTTTACAACGACGAAGGGCTGGTACGTTGATCTACCTACAAGCGGCGAAAGAGCTGTGGTCAGTGCACAGGTTCGTGGAGAGTTTCTGTATCTGAATACTATGATTCCGGATCAGAACCCTTGCTTGGGTGGTGGCAGAGGTTGGTTGATGGCGTTTGGGCTGGACGGACGGAGTCCGGAAAAACGTGCATTCCTCAAATTTGGAGCTAAGGTTGCTGGTTACCAAAGCAGTGGTCTTCCGAATCAGTCCACTATTCTGGGTAATTTCCGCTTTACCCCAGGCAGTGACAGCAAAGATCCTGTAGACGTTGTAGAGATTCCACCGCTTAGCGGGGCTGTAATCAACGCCGGGCGCCGTGGCTGGAATGAGCTGATCAATGAGTAAAGCAGCTTGAAGCGTCGCAGATCAGATAACAGAGGATAACTGCATGAGAGTATTACTTGCGATCATTGTTGCTATGTCGTTGGGTGCCTGGAGCCTAGGCTCCGTGGCACAGGATAGACTAGATGACGGTTTTCAAGGCATTAACGATCTAGGAGCCGAGGGGCGTCGTCAAGGCGCAGTACTTGATGCCATCTACCCGGAAGACGATCGAGTGGTCATAGATGACAACGAGTATTTCCTAGAAGGCTCAATTACTATTGACAACCAGACGGTTTCAGCAGGCAGTGCGATGGCGATTTTGCGGGAGGGCCAACGCTTGCTGAATATTGATGCTGAGCGCGAAGAGGATAGCGGGCGTCTGGTGCTACACGGAGTGGATACGCTTTGAACGTTGACCTAAACACACGCTACCATCGCCGGGAAGACGGATTTACGCTGATTGAACTGATGATTGTCGTCGCAATCATTGGCATCATTGCCGCAATCGCTTATCCATCCTATCTGGACAATGTCAGGCAGACTCGCAGGGCGACGGCCCAGGCTGATTTGATGGAGCTCGCGCAATGGATGGAAAGGCAATATTCGGCAGACTTCTCTTATCTTGAGGGGGGCAATCAGCCGGTATTGCCATTTACCCAGTCCCCCCGTAACGGAACGGCTTTTTATAACTTCAGTTTTAACGGCGCTGTGGCGGCGAATGCTTTCTCGGTACAGGCCGTTCCGGCAGGCGATCAGACGAGCGATGATTGCGGGACGTTGAGGTTGACTCAAACAGGGGCCAAAACATCAACGTCCGGGACTAATTGTTGGTAAGACAGTTAGCAACTTATTGGTCGGCCTTTTGAGTCCTCCGGGATACCGTCGTTATCAGTATCCTTAGCGATTCTAACCCGGCCGCCTCTGCTGATTATAATCTGGCCAGCGAGCGAAGCGTCCCGTGATTCCGGGCACCACGTAATGTTACCCAAGTCACTGTGGATGAATCCGGTGGGCCTGAACTGAAAAAAGCTTCGGTTTAGCGAGCGGGCTACAAGCCTTCCGTTGCCGCTTGGCGAGATTGTTCTGAGAAGTCTTTCATTCGCGATCAGTTTTCTGGTGTTGTCCGGGTCTAGAAAAACGTGAATGTCGTCGTTCCAGTCCTTGCCACAAGTGCCAGTGGTATCAAGCGGGCAGACGGTCACAATTGCTCCGTTCATTACTGAATGCTGCCTGGCAAATGCAAACACACCCATCAAATCATGCAAAGCACCTCGTCGCTCCTGACTATTTATAAAAGAAGTGAATGAGGGTAGTGCCATATTTATCAGTATTGCAGCGACAGCCACTACAATCATTAATTCTAAAAGCGAAAAGCCACGATTTTTGTGAGCAAACATTTTTCAACATCCATGTAATAACAGTTATATAGCGAACGCGTCCTGCGTGCCGCTGCCATTTGATTTTCAAGCCACCTTGAAAATCACTCCATTCCCAACTTCTTCAATCGATACCGCAACGCCCGAAAGCTGATTCCCAGCTTCTTAGCCGCTGCCGTCTTGTTCCAACGAGTCGCTTCCAGAGCTTTTTCAATAGCCTGCCGCTCGATCGATTCCAGATAACCCTCCAGATCAATATCACCCTCGGGTACCAGAGCTGGGCTGGCGCTTGCAGTAGCGCCGTCATTTGAATTGCCAGCCTCGGTCGGCAGGCCATTTCCGAGGTGCAGGTCGGAAGCACTGATCTTCTCGGCGTCACACAGGGTAAAAGCGCGCTCAAGAATATTTTCCAGCTCCCGCACGTTGCCGGGGAAATCATGCTCTTTCAACCGGTCAATTGCGTCCTGGGTGAGCGTTGCCGTATCGCATTCGTATTCCCGGGCAATGCGTTCAAGGATGTGATTGGCTAGAAGTGCGATATCGTCTTTGCGATCCCTTAGCGGAGGAACAGCCAGCTCGATCACGTTAATCCGGTAAAAGAGATCCTGTCGGAAGCTTCCTTCCTGAACCAGTTCTGCCAGGTTTTTGTGGGTTGCACTCAGTAACCGTATGTCGACGGGCAGCTCTTTGGTATCGCCTACCGGGCGTACCACTTTCTCCTGAATGGCGCGTAGCAGTTTTACCTGCATGGCGAGGGGCAGGTCGGCTACTTCGTCCAGAAACAATGTGCCGCCGTCGGCGGAGCGGAATAGCCCGTCTTTGTTTTCGACGGCACCCGTAAAGCTGCCTTTTTTGTGCCCGAAAAACTCACTTTCCATCAGCTCTGAAGGAATCGCGCCGCAGTTTACGGCAACGAAAGGCTTGTCGCTGCGAGGGCCCTGAAGGTGAATCATCCGCGCCACCAGCTCTTTCCCACTACCTGACTCGCCGCTTATAAATACCGGTGCCTGGCTCCTGGCGAGCTTGCGGGTCTGGTTGCGTAATTTTTTAATTTGCGCGGAGTTGCCGAGCAGAAGGCCGGGCTCATCAGCAGTGTCATCATTGTTGGCGCCGGGTTTCGCAAGCTTGAGGGCGCTGTTTACCAGTTCTCTGAGCCGGGAGAGCTCAACCGGTTTGGAAACAAAGTCAAACGCGCCGGCTTTCAGGGATTCGATCGCCGTATCCATGTTGCCATACGCGGTGATAACGGCAACAGGCGTGTCTGGTCGGTGTTGCTGAATCCATTGAACCAGCTCGATGCCATTGCCGTCTGGCAGGTTCATGTCTGTCAGGCAAAGCTGCGGGGTATGCTGTTCCAGCAGTTTGAATGCGCTGGTAAGATCCTGCGCGGTCAGGGTCTTAATGCCCATGCGGGTTAGGGTGATTTCAAGTAGATCCCGAATGTCGGGTTCGTCGTCAACGATCAGCGCTGTGTGAGTGGTCATCTTGTTTTTTCGGTTCCATGTCAGATCATTCGCCCTGGGTGGGCAAAGGTAATGCGGAAACAGCAGCCGGTTTGGTCGTCGTCCACGAGGGACAAATGGGCCTGATTAGCCTCGCACAGTTCCCTTGCGAGATAAAGCCCAAGGCCTGTGCCACCTTTGTCGGTAGTGTAAAACGGCTCAAAAACCAGTTGGCTTGAGCCAGGAGCCACACCTGGGCCAAAATCCCTTACATCCACGTAAGCTCGCTCTCCATCTGCAGTGGCGCCTGCACACAGCTCTATTTTGCGTTCACCGGTATGCTGGTGGCTGTAGCGCAAGCCATTATCACACAGGTTCACCATCACCTGTTCGATCTGGCTTTTATCAAACCGCGCTTCGGGTATAGCCGATACGGTGTTTAATGTCATAACGGTGGCTGGGATAGCGTTTTCCTGGGTCTGGAGGAAATCGGTTCTGAACTCTGTCAGCCAGCTGCCTACATCAACCAGATCGGCATTGGCCGGTTTGCGCCGGGAAAGGCTCAGCACGTTCTCGATAATACCGTTCACGCGGCGGGAGTGGCGGCGGATGATGCCCAGCATCTGTGCGTCGCCGCTATCCAGATGGGGAGATTCTTCCATGAGCTGGGCTGCGTGGCTGATGGCCCCGAGCGGGTTGCGGATTTCATGGGCAATACCGGCAGTCAGCCGGCCGAGAGAGGCCAGCTTCATCTGCTGGGCCTGCTGCGTCACTTTGCTCATATCTTCGATAAATACCAGAATCTGATCGCCACGCTCCTGATCAAGCGGGGTAAAGTTGACTTGCAGCAGGGGGGAGGTGGGTGCCGGTTGAAACGGTTCTGTGCGTTTTTCCGGATTTTTGAGCCACGCATCCAGGCCTGATTTGAGGGGCTGGGGCAGGGCCCGGGATCGAGTTGCGGGCATTCCCGTATCTGTTGGGATTCCAAACAGCAATTCTTCGGCGGCAGCATTCGCCAGGCGGATATGGCCATACCGGTCAAGCACAAGAATACCGGTGCGCATGCGCTGGATGATCTGCTGGTTGATGTGTTCCAGCTCTACAATGCTTTGTGCCCGGCTGCTCGCCAGTGCCTCACTGCTCATCATTCGTCGTGAAATGTTCTGCAAGATAAACGCTGCAGCAAAATACAGGATGCCAAGGGAGCCGGCACGCACGATATCATCGCCGGGGCCGCCAAGAGTCAGGGCCGCCCAGCCCGAAATGCTGAGTGAGCAGATTGCCGCAAGCGCCGCATAGAAAGTGCCCATGCGGCTGGGGGTAAGAATGTTGCCGGCAGCCACAGAAACAATAACGAGGTTGGCAAGCCCGTTAGTGATGCCCGTACTGACAAATAGCAGCCCGTGCAGGATCAGAATATCCAGCAGAATCGATAAGGTGATATGTCGTTGCCCTGGCTGAAAGCCAGCCAGCATGGTGAACGCGATAAAAGTGTTCAGAGCGAGATAGCCCATCACGCCAAGCTGGTAGTAATCCAGAAGCCGGAAATGAATGTCGAAATTGACTGGGTCGACAAACAGCAACGCCACCAGCATCAAGCTGATCACAACCCGATAATGATTGTAGATGCGAAACAGCTTGGCTTGCTGAAAGCCGGGTGTTCTTTTGCCGGTACTGACTGCTGCTACCGAATCTGTCGCCATGGTTTTCGAAAATCCGTTGTTGAGCGGAAGAAATCAGGGTCTGTGCGGGGTTATAATAGCCTTTTCGTGGCAATGAGTTACAGGAGCCAATCTATGTCTGTTCCCGGGAGCACCCCGATTTCGAGTACATCGTACCGCAAGTTGCGGATAGTGATGGCGCAGATGGATTTTCTGGTGGGGGATATTCCCGGTAACACCGGGCTGGTTATTGAGGCAGCGAAGCGTGCCCAATCAGAGCACGAGGCAGATATCGTTGTTTTCCCTGAGCTTTGCATCACCGGATATCCGCCGGAAGACTTGTTGCTGCGCCCCAGCATGGATCTCAGAGTGAGTGAGGCGCTGGAGCGTCTGCAAAGTGCAGAGATTGGCGCAGCGATCGTTATCGGAGCACCTCTTCGCAGTGGTGGCCTGCTTTACAACGCGGCTGTGGTGATCGAAAGTGGCAAAATTACGGGTCGTTACTTCAAGCGATTTCCGCCCAATTACCAGGTGTTTGACGAGAAGCGTTATTTTGGTGATGGAGCGGATGCGGCAGTGGTCAATATCTGTGGCGTACCAGTGGGCCTCACGGTTTGCGAAGATATCTGGTCGGACGGCCCCGTGGAAGACTCTGCAGCTGCTGGTGCGCGGCTGATCATCAATCTGAACGCCTCACCCTATGATATCGGTAAGCAGGCGCGGAGAAAGGCGCTGCTTGAGCGCAAGTCACGTGAGAATCGGGTGAGTATTGTCTACGTGAATCTGGTGGGCGCCCAGGATGAGCTTGTGTTCGATGGTGGTTCGATGGTTTACGACCACTCCGGTACTCTTGCTGTGGAAGCACCACAGTTCATAGAGGGCCTGTTCCCGGTAGATTTCCTGTGTGACCATCATTGTCAGCCGGCTTCCCGGCCATCGCCTGCCGTGCCCTCGCTGGAGGCAAACGTCTACAATGCGCTTGTGACCGGTGTGCGCGATTATGTAAACAAAAATGGTTTCAGATCTGTTGTGCTTGGGCTTTCCGGGGGGATTGATTCCGCTGTAACCCTCGCCGTGGCGTCGGACGCACTGGGACCGGAACGCGTCCGGGCCGTGATGATGCCCTTCAGGTATACGTCGGATATCAGCCTTGAAGACGCAGAAGCTCAGGCGGTGGCGATGGGCATTCAATACGATGTGTATTCCATAGAGCCGATGTACGACTCGTTCATGGCGACGCTCGCGGCTCCGTTTGAGGGCACAACGCCTGACACCACAGAGGAAAACTTGCAGGCCCGTATCCGGGGTATTGTGTTGATGTCGCTTTCCAATAAGTTTGGCTCGCTGGTACTCACTACCGGCAATAAAAGCGAAATGGCCGTTGGGTACTCCACCCTTTATGGTGATATGGCCGGTGGCTTCGACGTGCTCAAGGATGTGCCCAAGACGCTGGTATTTCGCCTCGCCTGGTACCGTAATTCCGTGTCTCCGGTGATTCCTGAGCGGGTGATAACGCGTCCTCCCTCAGCGGAGCTGGCTCCGGACCAGAAAGATGAAGACAGCCTTCCGGGTTACGATGTGCTGGATCAGATTCTGAACCTGTATGTTGAGCGGGATTTCAGCGCCGATGCGATTGTTGCGGAAGGTTTTGATCAGGCGGACGTCAGTCGTGTTATCCGCCTGGTGGATATCAATGAGCACAAGCGCCGGCAGGCACCGATCGGGGTTCGGATCACCGAGCGCGGTTTTGGAAAGGATCGCCGCTATCCCATTACCAGTGGCTGGAAAAGCGGCAACTAACGAAAGGGCCCCGGGTTTCTTTCGGGTTATTCGTCGCCCATAAGCCCGAAGGTAACCACGCTAGAGAGTGAGCGGTTCTCGCGCTTCAGCAGGTTTGCCTCAAACTCGCCGTCACTGTTGAACGCATCGCTTTTCGGGAAGTTCTGGCGAAGCAGAGCGACCGCATCCTGAGAGCCCTTTTTGAATTTCAGGAAGTCGAAGGTTTCTGCCAGGATAACGATAGCCTCTTCAACGAATGGTGATGAGGGGAAGTTTTCTATAACGTAACGCGCTCTGTTGTTGGCAGCCACGTAAGCTTCGCGCTTGATGTAATAGCGAGCGGCGTAAAGCTCCAGTTCTGCCATTCGGTTTCGAACTGCAATCATGCGCTGGCGGGCATCGGCAGCGTATTCGCTCTCCGGATAGCGGTTCAGCAGCTCGCTGAAATCACGGAATGCTTGCTGCTGTTCTCCGGCGTCCCGGGCTGCGACATCAATCGGGAGGTAGCGTGCAGCCAAGCCTATATCAAGGTTGTAGGAAGCTAGCCCGCGCATATAAAGTGCATAATCAGCATGCTCGCTCTGGGGGTTCAGGCGCAAGAAGCGATCTGCTGCCGCTCTGGAGCCTTCAAGATCCAGGTTCTGGTAGCGGGCATAAATAAGATCGAGCTGCGCTTGTTCGGCGTATCGGCCGAAAGGATAGTAGGTTTCCAGAGAATCAAGATTCTGCTCGGATTCGTTGAAGTTGCCGGAGTTCATTGCCTGGCGGGCGTTGTCGTAATAGGTCTTTTCCGGCAACACTTCCTCCTGCTTGTTAGATGCGCAGGCACTGATCAGTACAATCAGCGTGGAAAGTAGCAGTAAACGAAAACCTGATCTCATGCCGGAATCCCGTATAATGTCGATAAATTCGAGTGCGTCATTGTAGCGGGGAACTCGCCTCATGTGCAGCCTCATGTGGATTCATGCAGAGCGCACCCCCCGTTAGTTGCAAATATACTGACCGAAACGTAACACACACAGGCCCCGGGGGCTTAATGTCATCTGAAAACCGAATAACTGCCAGTTTTTCTGTGCCGTCTGCGCTGAGTGACCGGCGTTTGGATCAGGCTGCGGCAGAACTCATGCCCGAGCATTCGCGTTCGCGCCTGCAGTCCTGGATTCGCAGCGGTGCGCTAACGGTAAACGGAGAAGTTCGTAAGCCAAGAGACAAGGTGATGCTGAGCGACCGGCTGGAGCTTGATGCCGAGCCTGAGGCTCAAGTGACCTGGCAGGCCGAAGCGATCAGTCTGGATGTTGTCTATGAGGACGAACATCTGCTTGTTATCAACAAGCCTGCTGGTCTGGTTGTTCATCCTGCCGCAGGCCACGCTGACGGCACGCTGGTGAACGCACTACTGAACTATGCTCCGGAGGTGGAGAATCTGCCCCGTGCCGGTATCGTCCATCGTCTCGATAAAGACACCTCCGGTATCATGGTGGTAGCTCGTAGTCTGATTGCTCACACCTCGTTGGTTGGCCAGTTGCAGACCCGAACTATGGGGCGCGAGTACGAGGCAGTTGTTGTTGGCACCCTGACGGGCGGTGCCACAGTGGATGCGCCCATTGGTCGCCATCCCCATGAGCGCAAGAAAATGGGTGTGGTCAACAGCGGTAAGCCTGCGGTAACCCACTATCGCCTGATTGAGCGATTCGCCGCCCATACCCATGTGCGCTGCAAGCTTGAAAGCGGTCGCACACACCAGATTCGTGTGCACATGGCTCATGTAAAGCACCCTCTGGTCGGTGATCCGCTCTATGGTGGTCGCTTGCGTTTGCCGAAGGGTACAACGGAAGAGCTGCGTGAAGTGCTCTCGGCGTTTCACCGGCAGGCATTACATGCACGCCAGCTCACGCTGGAACATCCGGAAACCGGAGAAATTCTGAGCTGGGATGTGCCTTTGCCGGAGGATTTCCTAGTCTTGCTCGCGGCGTTACGTAAGCACGTTCAGGAATTGGAGAGTAATGAGTTCTGAAGCTACCGCTGATCTAACACTTATTCGCCCGGACTGGCCGGCGCCTGCGAACATCCGCGCGGTGTGCACTACCCGGGCGGGCGGCGCCAGTCAGCACCCATGGGCCAGCCTGAATCTGGGTGATCACGTAGGTGACGCGCCGGAGCATGTGCTGGAAAATCGCATGAGGCTGGCCAATGTTTGCGGCCTTCCGGCCGATGCCTTCGGATGGCTGAATCAGGTCCACGGCACTGAGGTCATTAACCTGCCTGCAGGAGACGTCACTGTTGTCCCGGAAGCGGATGCAAGTTTTACCCGAGTAACCAATATCGCCTGTGCCATTCTTACCGCAGACTGTTTGCCTGTCGTTCTTTGTGATCAGAATGGAACCACGGTGGCAGCTGCTCACGCCGGCTGGCGCAGCCTCTGTGGCGGAGTACTGGAAAACCTGGTCGCCCGTATGGCCTTGCCGGGTAATACGTTAATGGCCTGGCTTGGACCTGCCATAGGCCCGCAGGCGTTTGAGGTCGGGCCAGAAGTCAAAGCAGCTTTTATAGCGCAGGACCCGCAGGCAGAGGCGGCTTTCAGCGCGGTGGGAGCCCGGGAAGGTCATTATATGGCCGATATATATCGTCTTGCCCGACAACGGCTTGAAAGGCTGGGCGTCAAAAATATCTCTGGTGGTGACTTTTGCACGGTTACCGACAGTCAGCGCTTCTATTCCTATCGCCGCGATGGTCAGACTGGCCGTATGGCAACGGTGATCTGGAAAATCTGAGGTGTGTCAATTTTCTGACATTTGCCGTATGCGTTGACCTTGAACTTCTCCCGATTGCCCCTACATTAGTACTCAAAGAAAGCCGAATGCACAATAACTGATCGCATCGGCCGAACAAATCGGGGGACGAGTTCATGAGAATCGACAAACTCACCAGTCTTTTGCAGGCCGCACTGGCGGATGCCCAGTCTCTGGCTGTTGGCAAGGATCATAACTTTATTGAGCCTCTGCACCTTATGCAGGCGATGCTTGATCAGCAGGGCAGCTCCATTAAGCCGCTCCTGAAGCAGGCAGGGGCAGAGCCCGGCCGGGTACGTCAGGCTGTGGCGCAGGAAATCGAGAATCTGCCGGAAGTAAGCGGCAGCGCAGGCGACGTCGCCATGTCCAACGATATGGGGCGTCTGTTCAATATTGCCGACAAGCTGGCGCAGAAGCGCAAAGACCAGTTTATCTCCAGTGAGCTGATGCTAATGGCGGCCCTGGAAGATCGTGGCACGCTTGGCCGTGTACTGCGTGAGCAGGGCGTGGACAAGGCTGCGCTGGAAAAGGCGATCAGTGCCGTGCGTGGAGGCGAAACTGTTGATGACGCCGGGGCCGAGGAAAACCGCCAGGCTTTGTCGAAATACACTATCGATCTGACTGAACTCGCTGAAGCCGGGAAGCTTGATCCGGTCATCGGTCGTGACGACGAGATTCGTCGCACTATTCAGGTGTTGCAGCGTCGTCGCAAGAACAACCCTGTACTGATCGGTGAAGCTGGCGTGGGTAAGACCGCAATAGTGGAAGGTCTGGCTCAGCGGATTGTTAATGGGGAAGTGCCCGAAGGTCTCAAGAACAAGCGGGTCTTGTCTCTGGATATGGGCTCTCTGATTGCCGGCGCCAAGTTCCGGGGTGAGTTCGAGGAACGCCTGAAGGCGGTGCTGAGCGAGCTTACCAAACAGGAAGGTCAGATCATCCTGTTCATCGACGAAATTCATACAATGGTGGGTGCCGGTAAAGCCGAAGGCTCTATGGATGCTGGCAATATGCTCAAGCCAGCTCTGGCGCGCGGCGAGTTGCACTGCGTCGGCGCCACCACTCTTAATGAATACCGTGAGAATATTGAGAAGGATGGCGCCCTGGAGCGTCGCTTCCAGAAGGTGTTGGTGGCCGAGCCGACTGAAGAGGACACCGTTGCGATCCTCCGTGGTCTGAAAGAACGTTATGAGGTACACCACGGCGTAGAAGTGACTGACGGAGCGATTATTGCTGCCGCCAAACTGTCCCAACGCTACATCACCGACCGCCAGTTGCCTGATAAAGCCATTGATCTGATCGATGAGGCGGCCAGCCAGATTCGCATGGAAATGGACTCCAAGCCAGAGCCCCTGGATCGTCTGGAGCGCCGTCTGATCCAGCTCAAGATTGAGCGGGAAGCGCTGAAAAAAGAGACTGATCCGGCCTCAAAGAAGCGGTTGGAGGAGCTGTCGAGCGTCATTCTGGATGTTGAGCGGGAATACGCTGACCTTGAAGAAGTCTGGAATACCGAGAAAGCTGCTTTGCACGGATCTCAGAAGATCAAGAGCCAGCTCGAGCAGGCCCGTATTGACCTGGAAACTGCCCGCCGTGCAGGCGATCTGGGCAAGATGTCTGAATTGCAGTATGGCCACATACCGGAGCTGGAGCGTCAGCTGGATATGGCGAGCCAGGCTGAAATGATGGAAATGAAGCTCCTGCGTAATCGCGTCACCGACGAAGAAATTGCCGAGGTTGTTTCCAGGTGGACGGGAATTCCGGTATCCAAAATGCTGGAAGGCGAACGCGACAAGCTTATGCGCATGGAAGATGATCTGCATAGCCGGGTTATTGGTCAGGATGAGGCTGTAGAGGCCGTATCGAACGCCGTTCGCCGCTCCCGGGCGGGCCTTGCAGATCCGCACAGGCCTAATGGATCGTTTCTGTTTCTCGGGCCAACCGGTGTGGGTAAAACCGAGCTGTGCAAAGCTTTGGCTTCGTTCCTTTTCGATACCGACGACGCCATGGTACGCATCGATATGTCGGAGTTTATGGAGAAGCACTCCGTGGCCCGTCTGATTGGTGCGCCGCCGGGTTATGTCGGTTATGAAGAGGGTGGATACCTCACCGAAGCCGTTCGTCGTCGTCCATACTCTGTACTTCTGCTCGACGAAGTTGAAAAGGCGCACCCGGATGTATTCAACATACTTCTCCAGGTGCTTGATGACGGACGTCTTACGGATGGTCAGGGCCGCACAGTGGACTTCCGTAATACAGTAATCGTCATGACCTCGAACCTTGGCTCGGACATTATTCAGCAGAAGGCCGGCGAAGAGAATTATGAGTCCATGAAGAGTGCGGTGATGGAGGAGGTGGGTACACACTTCCGCCCTGAGTTTATTAACCGTGTGGACGAAGTGGTTGTGTTCCATCCGCTGGCTGGAAGCCAGATTCATGGTATCGCGAAAATCCAGATAGAGGTTCTTGGCAAGCGCCTGCAGGAACAGGACATGAAGCTGGAGCTGGACGATGCTGCCATGGATCTGCTGGCAGAAGTCGGGTACGACCCGGTTTACGGCGCACGGCCACTCAAGCGGGCGATTCAGCGAATGATTGAAAACCCGCTGGCACAGAGGCTGTTGCAGGGTGACTTCGTTGCCGGTGACACAATTCTGACCACTGTGGATGGAAGCAAGCTGGAGTTCAAAAAGGCTTGAGTGGAGTTGATAATAAAAAGGGTGAGAGCTGTAGCTCTCACCCTTTTTTTCTGCGTTTACTGCTGATCTTCTGCTTTGCAGTTTTCAGCTGCAATTTCTTCCAGTTTTTCTTTTTGTTCTGCGATTTCTTCCGGGCTCAGATAGCGCATTTCGCCATCTTCCTGGATACGGATACGCGCGTTGCTCTCTATGACTTTCAGGTTTGAGCGAGCGTTTTCGCAGTTAGCTTCACGTTGTTTGCGACGCGCTGCCTCGACCGCGGTTTCCTTTTCACGGTCAGCCTCGTTCTGCTGCTGCTCCTGAAGCTCGCCGAGACGCTTTTGGGGGCTGGAGCGGCTGGTAGCGGCTCCGGAAGACGTGCCGGAGCGAACGTTAACCGTCTCAGAACTGGCGCCCACAGGCTGGCGGTCACCAAAATGCGTTATGCCATTTTCGTCCGTCCATTTGTACACCGAGGCGCTCATTGCCATGCCGGGTGCTACGGTCATCAATAGTGTCAGCATCAGGGTTTTTCTGTTCATGACTCTACTCGTGGTGTGTGTGCTACCCCCGGGCAGGTCAGTAACCTGAAAATCCGGGCCCGTTATTTTGTTTTATGTTTACCTATAATGCCATTTGCGCGAGGCATTTTCTTCTGCCTGGTTCAAATCTACGTAACTGAGTTGCGGATAATTATGCCAGACCACTAGCCAGTATGGGCACCGAAAGCAACAGAGGCTATTGACAGGGAGTTTCGCGCTGTCAGAATTACCAATTGCCTGAAGACTGGGGTTTATACGGCAGGCAATCCCGTGCAAGTATCCCCCGTTATTTACCACACTGAGCGTGCCGCGCATTTGTCGCGGAATGGTTGTTGCTTACGTGCAACCCGTCGATTGGCCGTTCTCCGCAACCCTCAGGAGGGCGGCTGGCCAGGAAACAACCTCTTAACAAGGTGTGGAGCTGCAGCCGGTTCCGCTTTCAAAAGAAGCAGGGAAACCGTGAATCCAGGCAACCGGGCGTTTGCCCGGCTCATTCACTCGTAGAAGAGGGTAAAACATCGTGGAGTTATTGTCTGGTGCCGATATGCTGATTCGTTCCCTGCAGGATCAAGGGATCGAGTACATATACGGCTATCCGGGTGGTGCAGCCCTTCATATTTATGATGCGCTGTTCAGGCAGGACAAGGTCAAACACATTCTGGTAAGGCACGAGCAGGCAGCGGTGCACATGGCTGACGGCTATGCGCGCGCCTCCGGACTGCCGGGAACCGTGCTTGTGACCTCCGGTCCTGGAGCCACCAACACCATTACTGGTATCGCTACAGCGTTCATGGACTCCATTCCCATGGTGGTTCTGTGCGGTCAGGTTGCGTCTACACTGATTGGCGAAGATGCCTTTCAGGAAACCGACATGATTGGTGTGTCCCGGCCTGTGGTTAAGCACAGCTTCAGCGTGCGTCACCCCTCAGAAATTCCGGAAATTATCCGCAAGGCGTATTACTTGGCGTCGACTGGGCGTCCTGGGCCTGTCGTTGTGGATATCCCCAAAGATATGACCGCGCCGAATGAGCGCTTTGAATACGCTTACCCGAAAAAGGTCAAGTTGCGCTCCTACAATCCGGCGATACGTGGTCACGCAGGCCAGATTAAAAAAGCGGTAGACATGATGCTGGCGGCACGTCGGCCGATTATCTATGCCGGTGGCGGTGTCATCCTCGGCAAGGCTTCCGAACAGCTGACAGAGTTGGTGCGCAAGCTGGGTTTTCCGATCACCAACACTCTGATGGGTATCGGCTGCTATCCGGCGAGCGACAAACAGCATCTAGGCTGGCTGGGTATGCACGGAACATACGAAGCCAACATGGCGATGCACCATTCGGATCTGATCCTGTGCGTTGGTGCCCGGTTTGATGACCGCGTTACCAACGCAACTGAGAAGTTTTGCCCCGGTGCCCGGATCATTCATATCGATATTGACCCGGCATCCATCTCCAAGACGATCGATGCAGACGTCCCGATTGTCGGGCCGGTTGATGCGGTTCTCAAGGAAATGCTAGCGCTGGTTAAAGAGAGCAAGGAAAAGCCGGATGCTGAAGCGCTGGTCTCCTGGTGGAAGCAGATCGACGAATGGCGCGCGTTCCACGGAATGCGTTATGAAACCAGTCCGGATGTAATAAAGCCTCAGGAAGTGGTTGAAATGCTGTGTCGCCTGACGAACGGAGATGCATTCGTCACTTCCGACGTGGGTCAGCATCAGATGTTTGCTGCCCAGTATTACAAGTTCGACAAACCCAATCGCTGGATTAACTCGGGAGGCCTCGGCACTATGGGGTTCGGCTTGCCAGCAGCTATGGGCGTCAAGCTGACTCACCCGGACGACGAAGTGCTGTGCATTACCGGTGAAGGCAGTATCCAGATGAACATCCAGGAGCTGTCCACCTGCAATCAATACAAGCTGCCGGTTAAAATCATCAACCTGAACAACGGGTCTTTAGGCATGGTGAGGCAGTGGCAGGACATGAACTACGAGTCCCGACATTCTCATTCGTACATGGAATCATTGCCAGACTTCATCAAGCTGGCGGAAGCCTATGGTCACGTGGGTATCCGGATCGATAAGAAAGAAGATCTGGAATCGAAGCTCAAAGAAGCGTTGGCTATGAAAGACAGGCTGGTTTTCGTGGATATTCAGGTTGACCGCTTCGAGCACGTGTATCCGATGCAAGTGGCCCGCGGCTGCATGAAAGATATGTGGCTCAGCAAGACGGAGAGGGTGTGAACATGCGTCGAATCATTTCTGTGTTGCTTGAAAACGAACCGGGCGCCCTGTCCCGCGTAGTCGGGCTGTTTTCGCAGCGCAACTACAACATCGAGACCTTGACCGTCGCGCCTACCGAGGATGAAACCTTGTCCCGGCTAACGGTTACAACGTCCGGTTCGGATCGGGTTATTGAGCAGATCACCAAGCAGCTCAACAAGCTCGTTGAAGTGGTCAAGCTGGTGGATCTGACGGAGGGCCCCCACATCGAGCGGGAGCTGATGCTGGTCAAGCTGAAAGCAACAGGGTCTCAGCGTGCCGAAATCAAACGCACCGTGGATATTTTCCGGGGCCAGATTGTTGATGTTACCAGTTCGGTTTATACCGTTCAGTTAGCAGGCAATAGCGACAAACTGGATGGCTTTATTCAGGCTATCGGAACGTCGGGTGTGCTCGAAGTAGTTCGCTCCGGCGTTTCCGGAATCGCCAGGGGCGAGAAGGTTTTGAGCCTTTAAGTCGTTTCATTTTTTACGAACGTTCTGGCCTTTTAACAGGCCATCACAAATAACAGAGGTTACTCATGCAGGTTTATTACGATAAGGATTGCGATCTTTCCATCATTCAGGGCAAAAAGGTTGCCATCATCGGTTTTGGCTCACAGGGCCACGCTCATGCGTGCAACCTGAAAGAGTCCGGTGTTGATGTGACCGTCGGTCTGCGCCCTGGTTCTTCCTCTATTTCCAAGGCAGAGGCCTATGGTCTGAAGACCAGTGATGTGCCATCTGCGGTTGCTGCGGCTGACGTGGTTATGGTTCTGACTCCGGATGAGTTTCAGTCCCAGTTGTACGCGGCCGAAATCGAGCCCAACCTTAAGCAGGGTGCTACTTTGGCCTTTGCTCACGGCTTTGCAATCCATTACAACCAGATTGTTCCGCGCAAAGACCTGGACGTTATCATGATTGCCCCTAAGGCTCCGGGCCACACCGTTCGCACCGAATTCGCGAATGGCGGCGGTATTCCTGATCTGATTGCGATCTTCCAGGATGCTTCAGGCAACGCCAAGAACCTGTCGCTGTCTTATGCCAGCGGCATCGGCGGTGGACGTACGGGTATCATCGAGACAACCTTCAAGGACGAGACTGAAACCGATCTGTTCGGTGAGCAGGCGGTTCTGTGCGGTGGTGCGGTTGAGCTGGTAAAGGCCGGTTTTGAGACCCTGACCGAAGCAGGTTATGCTCCGGAAATGGCGTACTTTGAGTGCCTGCACGAGCTGAAGCTTATTGTAGACCTGATGTACGAAGGCGGTATCGCCAACATGAACTACTCCATCTCCAACAATGCAGAGTATGGCGAGTATGTGACTGGCCCGGAAATTATCAACGAGCAGTCTCGTGAAGCCATGCGCAACGCACTAAAGCGTATCCAGAGTGGTGAGTACGCGAAGATGTTCATCTCCGAAGGTGCTCTCAACTACCCATCCATGACTGCGCGTCGTCGTCAGAACGCCGCTCATGAGATTGAAGTGACAGGTGAGAAGCTTCGCGGAATGATGCCGTGGATCTCTGCCAACAAGATCGTGGATAAGGATAAAAACTAATCGGAGTTCCGCCTGGTTTAACAAAACGCGGCCCGGGTGGCCGCGTTTTTCGTATATACTTCGCCCAAATGCTTTCCGGAGTAGTGGGAATGACTGAAGAAAGAAAAGATGCCGAATTGGGTTCCCGGGCAAACGAGCCAGAACCCGCCTCCAGTGCAACGGCCGAATGTGATGTCGAGCCTGGCGAGGTTATAGAAGAGGAGCTGGTCGAGGGGGCTCCAGTGCGCAGGAAGGGGATATACCTTCTGCCTAATGCACTTACAACAGCCTCGTTGTTCTCTGGCTTCTACGCCATTGTGTCTGCAGCGGGCGGCGTTTTTGATAACGCTGCGATTGCAATCTTTGTATCCATGATTCTCGATGGGCTTGATGGGCGTGTTGCCCGCATGACCAACACGCAGAGCAAGTTTGGTGAAGAGTACGACAGTCTCGCAGATATGGTTGCGTTTGGTGTCGCACCCGGATTCGTTGCGTTCTTTTGGTCGCTGAACGGGCTGGATAAAATCGGCTGGGCTATTACGTTTATATACGTTGCCGGTGCAGCGCTGCGTCTTGCGCGATTCAATACGCAGATTGGCTCCGTGGACAAAAAGTTCTTCGTCGGTCTGCCCAGCCCGGCCGCTGCGGCATGTGTTGCTGGCTTGGTGTGGTGCTTTCACGCGTTTGAGCCCTCGGCCTGGCTCACCTTCCTGACCATTGTGGTTGTGGGCGGCACGGGCGTACTGATGGTCAGCAACGTTCTGTATCGCAGCTTCAAGGATCTTGATCTCCGTGGGCGTGTGCCTTTCGCTGCGATTCTGCTTGTGGTTCTGATTTTCGTAGTGATTGCCCTGGATCCGGCTACTGTGCTTTTCACCGGTTTCCTGATTTATGCTTTATCTGGGCCTGTTCGTTCGCTGTTTCGTGGAAAGCCGCGTCGGTCCGTCAAGGCTGATAAGTAAAGCTCTAAAGAAGTAGTACGATTTTTGAGCGGTTTCCTCCTCGTTTTGGCGATTTCATAGGTGGAAACCGAAATCCTTCAGGATTAATTGAAAATGGCCGTTGACAGAACTGCGTGTGTCTGTAGAATGCGCATCTCCTTCGAGGGACACACCGCTGAGGCGGGATGATCTGAGAAGGGCAACTGTTTGAAAGTATTGAAGAAAGCGAGTTTCAAGTTTCTTTAATTAAACGGTTGACAAGGCGGCGATACGATGTAGAATACGCCACCTTGATTGAGCCACGGCTCAAACGCTCTTTAACAAATTAACCAAGTAATTCGTGTGGGCGCTGGCTGGAGTATTTCGACAAGAAATACCAAGGCAAGCGACTCGTCGAACATTGAGTTTTGTCTTGAGCAAGAATTGAGATCTTCGGATCTTGTATGATTTAAACTGAAGAGTTTGATCATGGCTCAGATTGAACGCTGGCGGCAGGCTTAACACATGCAAGTCGAGCGGAAACGATGGTAGCTTGCTACCAGGCGTCGAGCGGCGGACGGGTGAGTAATGCTTAGGAATCTGCCCAGTAGTGGGGGATAGCCCGGGGAAACTCGGATTAATACCGCATACGCCCTTTTG